>NZ_JBYCKI010000039.1:0-26498 GCF_057473305.1 Thiomonas sp. TH-17 | reverse complement strand
GCCTGCACCCGAGCGATGGAGAACTGCGCATCGTGGTGACGCCCACGAAGCAGCCCAAATGCGAACGCTGCTGGCACTGGCGCGAAGATGTCGATGCGGATCCGGCCCATCCCGGTCTGTGCGGTCGCTGCGTGAGCAACCTCTTCGGTGCGGGCGAACCGCGCCATCTCGCCTGAGATTCCCCCGCCCATGCCCTCTGCCCTGTCTGACAGCTCCTTCACCACCCGGCGCGGCCGGGTCTGGCCCTGGCTGCTGGTCTCGCTGGCGATCATTGCCGCCGACCAGTTCACCAAATGGTGGGTACGGCAAGACCTGCCGCTCGACAGCAGCCATCCGGTGACCCGTTTTTTCAATCTGGTCTACATCCACAACCCCGGAGCGGCGTTCTCGTTTCTCGCTAGTGCGCCGGGCTGGCAGCGCTGGTTTTTCACCGCGCTGAGCCTCGCCGCTTCACTGTTCATCCTCTGGCTGATGTTCCGCAACCGGGGAAAGCCGTTGTTCAACCTGGCACTCGCGTGCATTCTCGGCGGGGCCTTGGGCAATGTGATCGACCGCGTGCTGTGGGGCAAGGTGACCGACTTCCTCGACTTCTACCTCACCCTGGGCGGCCAGCAATGGCACTGGCCCGCGTTCAATCTGGCCGATTCGGCGATTTTTGTGGGCGCCGCGCTGCTGATCCTGGACGAATTCCGGCGCGCTCGTCAGCACCGCTCTTGACATTTGTTATTGGTTTATTGAGATATCACGATAAACACCCCGTGGTATCCCGGGTTGTGCGGCGGTTTGTCGCACCTTAGCCTCCTGAGAAACTTGCAGGGCTGCCCTACGTCGGCTGCCCCAACACGGAGGAGAACTGGGATATGACGCCAGAAGAAGCGCAGCATCACCCGCTAGCCGCGGAAACCCGCACCCGCGTGAGCGTGTGCGGTCTGCAATGGAATACGCCTTTTCGCTGGCTGGCCGCCGGTTGGCGCGACTTTGCCCGCTGCCCGATTGTCGGCCTGAGCTACGGGCTCATTTTTACCGCGCTGGGCTGGCTGCTGGCCTGGACGCTGGCAAGTTCGCCCGAATACACCCTGATGCTGGCCGCTGGTCTACTGCTGGTCGGCCCTGCCCTGGCTATGGGCTTGATGGAAGCGAGCCGCCGCTGCGAGATCAATCTGAAGGCGCGACTGAACTTCTGCATCCGCTGCTGGTGGCCCCACCGGGGCAGCGTGGCCATTTTCGCCGGGCTGCTTCTGGTCATTGAGCTGCTGTGGGGGCGTACCGCGCTGGTGGTGTTCGCCCTGTTTTTCGATGCGGGCATGCCCGAAACCGGCGGCGTGTTGCGGATCTTGCTCGACCCTGCCAACCTCACATTCGTCCTGGTTTATCTGGGGGTCGCTCTGCTGTTTGGCGGGCTGGTGTTCGCCATCAGCGTGGTGTCGATCCCCATGATGCTCGACCGGCCTGTGGACGCCATCACCGCGGCCCTCACCAGCCTGCGGGTCTGCATGGAGCATCCGGTGGCGATGTTCTGCTGGGCGGCGTTGATCGGCAGCATCAGCCTGCTGGCCATGCTGCCCTTTGGCCTGGGCTGGATTATTGTGCTGCCTGTCATTGGCCATGCCAGTTGGCACGCTTACCGGGGCGTCGTCTGCCCCAGTCTGCAACAACCCGCAACAGCCTGACGGTCAAGTCTGCAGCGAGGGCTTGAACACCTGGCCTGCATGCTCACGCAGGGTATGGAACTGGATTTTGGGCGCCAGTTCCTGCATCACCCGCAGTTCGCTGGCATGCGTGAGCAAGACCGCCGGCGCATCGACCACGTCGTAGGCGATGCGATGGGCATTGGTTTCGATGAAACGCTTGAGCGCCTGCGGATCGTCGCAAGTGAACCAGCGCGCCATACGGTATTTGCTGCCTTCCATGCGCGCCTCCACGCCATACTCCGACTTCAGCCGATGCTGCACCACATCGAACTGCAACGTGCCCACGGCCCCCAACAGCAGGCTGCCGCCGGTGGAGGGGCGAAAGACCTGAATCGCACCCTCCTCGCCCAGTTGTTGCAGCCCGGTGCGCAGTTGTTTGCTGCGCATCGGGTCGGCAATTTCTACCGCGCGAAACATCTCGGGTGCGAAAAACGGCAGGCCCGTAAACTGCAGCTCCTCTCCCTCGCTCAGGCTGTCCCCGAGGTGGAGCGTGCCGTGATTGGGAATGCCGACGATATCGCCGGCAAACGCCTCATCCAGCAACTCGCGCCGCTGCGACATGAAGGTGACGACGCTGCCCGGCCGAATGTCTTTGCCCGTGCGCCCCACCCGAATTTTCATGCCGCGTTCAAAATGGCCCGAGACAATGCGAACGAACGCAATGCGGTCGCGGTGAGCCGGGTCCATATTGGCCTGGATCTTGAACACCACACCGGTAAACGCGCTTTCGCCCGGCTGCACCACCCGCGTGGTCGCCGCGCGCGGCAGGGGCGAAGGCGCAAGTTCCACCAGCGCATCGAGCACCTCCTGTACGCCGAAGTTGTTGATCGCCGAGCCGAAAAACAGCGGCGACTGGCGCCCTGCGAGAAACTCCGCCGCATCGAAAGCAGGCGCTGCTTCGCGCAACAAGCCGATCTCGCCCTGCGCCTGTTCATAGGGCTGGCCAAAACGGCGCACCGACTCGGGATTATCGAGCCCGGTCAGCATCCGATCGTCGTCGCGCACCCGCTCCTCGCCAGGCCGGAACACCCGCATGCGGTCGAGGCGCAGGTCATAAACGCCGTGAAATTCGCGCCCCATCCCCACTGGCCAGGTAAACGGCACCACGGCCATGCCCAGATTGCGCTCGATCTCGTCCATCAATTCGAGCGGCTGGCGCACCTCGCGGTCCATCTTGTTCACGAAGGTGAGAATCGGCGTGTTGCGCGCCCGGCAGACTTCGAGCAGACGCAGCGTCTGCTCTTCGACGCCATTGGCCGCATCGATCACCATCAACGCCGCGTCCACTGCGGTCAGCACGCGGTAGGTATCTTCAGAAAAGTCCTGGTGACCCGGCGTATCCAGCAGATTGATCACGCAATCGCGCCACTCCATCTGCATGACCGACGAGGCCACCGAAATGCCCCGCTGCTTCTCGATCTCCATCCAGTCCGAAGTGGCGTGGCGACTGGCCTTGCGCGCCTTCACGCTGCCCGCAATCTGAATCGCGCCGGAGAACAGCAGCAGCTTTTCGGTCAGCGTGGTCTTGCCCGCGTCGGGGTGAGAGATGATGGCGAAAGTGCGTCGCCTGCGGATCTGCTCGCGGTTCAGTTCGGATTCGTTTGTGCTCATGGTCTGGCCGGGTCGCATCTCGCGACGGCTTGCATCTGGGGTAGGCTTTCAGCTGCGTAGCGGGAAGAGAGTTTGAATTTCATAGATCTGAGGCCTTGCAGCCCGCGCGCTACGCGCAAAGTGACCGCCAATCCGGCGGCGCAGCAAACCCGCTATTTTGCCTGAGACCCACCCCGCATGACACGCCAAATCGTCCTCGACACCGAGACCACCGGCCTCAATCCCGCCAGCGGCGACCGCATCATCGAAGTTGCCGGAGTCGAACTGTTCAACCGCAGGCTGACGGGCAAGCACTACCACGCCTATCTCAACCCAGACCGCGCCAGCCACCCCGACGCCCTCAAAGTCCACGGACTCACCGAAGAATTTCTCTCCGACAAGCCGCGCTTCGCCCAGATCGCCGACGACCTGCTCGAATTTGTGCGCGATGCCGAAATCATCATTCACAACGCCCCCTTCGATTGCGCTTTCCTCGACGCCGAACTCGAGCGACTCAACCGTCCCGCCTTCAAGCAACACGTCCCGCTGGTCACCGATACGCTGGCGATGGCCAAGCTGCAGTTCCCCGGAAAGTTCAACAACCTCGACGCCCTGTGTAAGCGTTTCGGCATCGACAACGCACACCGCACCCTGCACGGCGCACTTCTCGACGCCGAATTGCTCGCCGAGGTCTATCTCAGCCTCACGCGAGGCCAAGAAAGCCTGGTGATCGATCTGGAAACGCCCCAGCAACAAGTGAGCGTGACCACGCACCGACTCGATCATTTCTCCCTGCCCGTTCGCGCCCCCAGCAGCGATGAGCAAGCCGCGCACGAAGCGTTTCTGCAATTGCTCGACAAGAAAAGCCAAGGCAAGAGCATCTGGCGTCCGGGCGCGGCGGCGAGTCAAAACAGTTGAGCCGAATAAAGTGTGCAATAATTGCAGACTTTGCTGATCGTCCTTCCTGTAACTGAATGACGACTCGGGCGGTTAACTCAGCGGTAGAGTGCCACCTTCACACGGTGGAAGCCACTGGTTCGATCCCAGTACCGCCCACCACTCAGATAGACACCATGAAAGCAGCCCACCGGGCTGCTTTTTTGTTTGCGTCCGTGCCGACTGTCCACCGACCGTAGCCGACCTCAGGCGTAGTCGATGGTCAGCGGGGCATGGTCGGAAAATCGCTGCTCCGTGTAAATCCAGGCGCTGTTCGGTTTGGCCTGCGCCGCGATACCGGGAGTGGCCAGGTGATAGTCGATGCGCCATCCCACGTTCTTCGCTCGGGCCTGCCCGCGATTGCTCCACCAAGTGTAGCGATCTGGCGCGGGGTCGAGTTGGCGAAACACGTCCACATAGCCCGCCTCGTCAATCAGTCGAGTCATCCAGGCGCGCTCTTCCGGCAGGAAGCCGCTGTTCTTGAGGTTGCCTTTCCAATTCTTCAAGTCGATCTCTTTGTGGGCGATGTTGACATCCCCGCACAGCAGCACCTCGCCTGCAGCCTTCAGGGCCATAAGGTGTTCGTGGAAATCGGCCAGGAACCGAAATTTGGCCTGCTGGCGCTCATCGGAACTGGAGCCCGAGGGGAAGTAGGCGGACACGATGGATAGACGCCCACCGCCCGGGCGCTTGTAAATGGCTTCGACATAGCGCCCTTCCGCGTCGAACTCGGCATGGCCAAAACCGATGCGCACTTCATCGGGTTCGTGCCTCCAATACAGGCCGACGCCGCTGTAGCCGGGTTTCGCGGCGTGCTGAAATGCGGCGCCTGGCAGCGCACCCAAGGTACGTAGGCTGGGCGTCATATCGGCTTCCAGCGCTTTGAGTTCCTGCACGCAGAGCACATCCGGGCGTGCCTGCTCGCGTAGCCAGTCATCGACCCCCTTGTTTGCGGCGGAACGTACGCCATTGAGATTGAGAGTGGTCACACGCAAGGGGAAAGGCAACATATCCAGGCATCCGGTTGGGTCAGACAATGAACAGGGGCGGGCGGCACTGCAACGCAGGCCGCGCCTGCAACGCCGCAAAGCAAGGCACAATAAGGCGACACGTCAACGCGACGGCCCACTTCGACATTGTTGCAGTAACACTCCCACCCGCAGTTCATGAAATTGACCGTGCGCCAACTTCGCCCCTTCCTCTTCGGCTTGCTGATGTGCACCGCTCCGTGGGCGCACGCTGACATCTACCTCTGCCGCGACGCGAACGGCACGCTGGTTTCCAGCGATCGATTGACGCAGGATTGCCTGACCTACGGCGGCAGAGTGATCGGTTCAGATGGCACCGTGCGCCGTCGCATTCTGACGGTGAAGGAACAGGCCGAGCAGGCGCAGGCAAAAGAGGCCGCGCAGAATCTGGCCAGACAGCAGCGCGATCAGCAACGTGAGGATCGTGCCCTGTTGCTGCGCTACCCTAACGAAGCCGCACTGGAAGCCGCCCGCGTCAACGATTTGAATCGGCCACAGTCGATGATTGACGATGCCGAAAAACAACTCGCTACTCTGCAACGTCAGTTCAAACGTCTAGAGATCGATGCGCAGTTTTATCCGCAAGGCCCACTGCCCCTCGAGCTGCGAACCAAGCTCGATGAGAACAAAGTGCTGAGCAAGCAGCAAAGCGAACTCATCCAAGGCCAAAATGCCGAAATCGTTCGCATCAACCACGAATACGATGCGCTGCGTACCCGAATGAAACCGCTCTGGGCCAGGGCATCGGCAAGGCAATAGTCGCCGCCTAGCTGACCAACAAAAGCAGCCTTGAGAAACACGTCAGGGCGCGAGCCCGTTCGGATCGAAATCCATCGGCATCAATGCGGGCAAGTAGGCCACGCCTTCATTGCCCCATGATTGCCGCGCACTACGCACTACCGCTTGCAGGCCATGCGCGGCATGGGCGTTTTCAGCCGAGGCTTGAGGGAAGAAATGGCGCACCATGTCTTGCGCTTGTACGCGTTGCGGGCCGGCCCAGGTGATGGCAAACAGCGATCCATCGGCCCCGATGTATTCCTGCACCGGGATGCCCTGAGGCCCCGTTGCGGCGCGGATCTGCAGGTTGTCGGGCAGCGAGCGCGACACAATGTGCGCCGTCGCGGTCGGAACCATCCGCCGCGTCGGTGCGTCGGGTTGTGAGGAGTGCGTCCGGACCAAACTGGCCCAGGCAATAGGCGCGGACAAAGCAACGACCGCGCCGAGAACGATCCAGCGATTTTTCATGATGTGAACAGGCTCTGGGTGCGAGTGCCCGGTCTGCCCGATAAGTCAGCCGCGCCTGATGGCAGCGTCCGGCCGGAAGGGCTTCGAGCCGGACGCAGCACTCTTGTCAGAATGCTGCAGCGCAAAACTGACGCCGCGCTGAATCAGTTCATGCTGATTCAGTCGTTTTGATGCTGCGCTGCAGCGCCAGTTACATCAAGCATGGGCCTGTCACATTCCCTCGACAGATCGTCAAACCGGCAATACCACGCGCCCCCAGGACTCATTGATGACTTCGGCCCCTGCTAGATAAAACGCCAGTGCCGCTGTAATCAACCCCAGATAACCACCAAATACCGTCAAGCCACTGTTGCCGGTCATTGCGCCAGCAGCCAGCAGATAGAAGGTAGGAACCAGCGCTGTGAAAACCAGCATCAGGGCGCGTCCCTTTTTCCAGGTGGCGATCCACAGATAAGTGGTGAAAACACCCCAGAGCAGCAGATACCAGCCGACGAACGGGCCGCCAACGCCCTTTGCGAAAAAGTCGACGAACAGGGCGAAGCTCCACCAAAACGCGCCGTATCCGCAGAACGCCACAAAGCCAAAGCTGTTGCCAACGAATCCCTCCGCCACACCCGCGACAAACTGGGCCGTGCCGCCAAATGCAAAGGCGGCGGCCAGCACCATGGGCACATCCGCGCCGGGAAACCAGCCGGCATTCACCATGCTCAGCAACCACGTGGTCAAGGCAAATCCGGAAAGACCCAGCGGTGCCGGGTTGATCGCTTTTTTCTCAGCCATTTCAATCTCCTCGTTGTTTTCAGGGAACACAGCGATGGTTTCGCCGTGCAGGCTGGCGCGTTGCCAGTCCGCGCGAAGCTTCGACAATCTGCCTGACGGATCGCCTACATGTCACAAACATCGTGCAGGCTTTACACCCAGTCACTTTCGTCACGCCGGGAAGACGTAAATCATCGCTTCGCCACAAATCAGCACAAATCCTCACAAAACTCATAAGACTGTTCTTATATGCTGTAGCCACCATGCTCGCAGACCTGACCCTGACCCAACACATCCTGTCCGTCGTTTCTGGCGTGGCAGTCGGTTTTACGCTCGGCCTGATCGGCGGAGGCGGCTCCATCCTCGCGGTACCGCTCTTGCTCTATCTGGTGGGTTATCCCAATCCCCACGTGGTGATTGGCACGACGGCGCTGGCGGTATCCGTCAACGCCTATCTGAATCTGATTCCGCACGCACGAGCGGGGAATGTGCGCTGGAAAGAAGCGGTGATCTTTGCCATCGTCGGCGCCATTGCGGCGTTTATCGGTTCTTCTCTGGGCAAAGCAGTCGATGGCAAAAAGCTGCTATTCCTTTTCGCCATTCTGATGCTGGTCATCGCCGCCTTGATGCTTCGCCCGAAGAAGGTCAAACCCGGCGAAATAGAAGGGCATCCCGGCCAGTTCTCGATGTGGAAATTGCTGCTATCCGCGGCCATCGTCGGCACGCTCTCAGGTTTCTTCGGCATCGGCGGCGGTTTTCTCATCGTGCCGGGCCTGGTCTTCGCGACCGGCATGCCCATGCTGGCAGCGGTGGGTTCCTCTCTGTTCTCGGTAGGCACATTCGGCCTGACGACGGCGGCGAACTATGCCAGTTCCGGCCTGCTCGACTGGACGGTTGCGGGGCTCTACATCGCCGGGGGCATCGCGGGCGGCGTGTTTGGCGCACGTCTCGCCACCCATCTGGGCAAAACCAGCAAAGGCACGCTCAACCTGATTTTTGCAGTGCTAGTAGCCGTGGTGGCGGTTTACATGATCTACAAGAACATGTCGGCATTCGGCATCCACCTCTAAATACGGCTCGGGCTTGCGACTTCGCGTCATCAGGTTTTGACCAGCCTCAAGCGGGCTGGTTAATGATATTGCCCGGGGTGGAACCCCCGGGCTTCAATCTGTTCTGATGTTGCATTCGTTTACAGGAGTTCGAATGCAACGCCGCACCTTTCTATCCGCCGCGCTAGTCGCCGCCGTATTGGGCTCCAGCGCCTCGCCTGCGCTGGCCTTGGCTTCACCGCTGAGCGTGGGAGGCACCCTGCCCCAGACGCAATTCGAGAATCAGCACGGAAAGATGGAAGACTTTCCGGGTGCTGATACCCGGATCGTGCTGTTCGCGGTGGAAAAAGCCCCGTCCGACGTGGTCAACGACTACCTGACGGCTTTGGGTGTCGAGGCGATGCACAAGCAGGGCATCGTGTTCCTGGCGGATATCAGTGGCATGCCGGGGTTTGTCACCCAGACCTTCGCCCTGCCCAAAATGCGCAAGCGCCCTTATTCCATCCTGCTGGCCAGCAAGGCAGAACAGGCCGCCTTCATGCCGCACGAAAAAGATGCGGTGACTGTCATGCAGGTTCGCCAGGGCAAGATTACACACATCGGCTTTGCGCGAGACGTGGCTGCGCTCAAGGCCGTCATCGGCTCGCAGTAAATCTAGGGGCCGGGGGCCGGGCACCGCCCGACCCCGGAGCGGCTCAGACCAATTCACCCACCAGGTCGTGACCGTCGGTGCGCACGATGCGGGCGCGCACGAACTGGCCGCCGCTTTGTGCCAGGCGCATTTTGACCGAGGGTTTATCGGGCGGCAGCAAATGCACTTTGCCGTCGATTTCCGGCGCATCGGCGAAGGTTCTGCCCACCCCGCCCTCGCGGCTCGCCTGATCGACCAACACCCGCATCACCTGCCCCACCCGCTTGTGCAGCTTGCGGGTGGACACCTCTTCAGCCACGGCCATGAAGCGGGCACGGCGCTCCTCTCGCAGCGCTTCGGGCACCGGATCGGCCAGCGCGTTGGCGGCCGCCCCCTCGACCGGCGAATAAGCGAAGCAGCCGACGCGGTCGAGTTCGGCCTCGCGGATGAAATCGAGCAGAGTCTGGAATTCCGCTTCCGTCTCGCCCGGAAAACCCGCGATGAAGGTTGAGCGCACCACCAGTTCGGGGCAAATCTCGCGCCAGCGGGCGATGCGCTCCAAGTTGCGTTCGCCACTGGCCGGGCGCTTCATGCGTTTGAGCACGTCCGGATGGGCGTGCTGCAAAGGCACGTCCAGATAGGGCAGGATGCGCCCCTGCGCCATCAGGGGCAGCACTTCATCCACATGCGGATAGGGATAGACGTAGTGCAGGCGCACCCAGGCATCATGCTCGGCGGCCAGGCTGCCCAGCGCATCGACCAGTTCGGTCATGCGAGTGCGAATCGGTCGACCGTCCCAGAAGCCGGTGCGGTACTTCACATCGACCCCATAGGCCGAAGTGTCCTGACTGACCACCAGCAGTTCTTTCACACCCGACGCGAACAACGCACGCGCCTCGCTCAACACCTCTCCGATCGGGCGCGACACCAGATCGCCCCGCATCGCTGGAATGATGCAGAAGGTGCAGCGATGGTTGCAGCCCTCGCTGATTTTCAGATAGGCGTAATGCTTGGGGGTAAGTTTGATGCCCGCTGGCGGCACGAGGTCAATAAAGGGATCGTGCGGTTTGGGCAGGACGGCGTGCACATGCTTCAGCACCTCGTCGGTCGCGTGCGGCCCCGTGACGGCGAGCACCTTGGGGTGCACTTCGAGCACCAGATTGTTGCCCGTGGCTGCATCGTTTCGCGCGCCCAGGCAACCGGTGACGATCACTTTGCCGTTTTCGGCCAAGGCCTCGCCGATGGCGTCGAGACTTTCCTGTACCGCGGCGTCGATGAAGCCGCAGGTGTTAACGATGACCAGATCCGCCCCCGCATAGCTCTTGGAGGTGTCATAGCCTTGTGCGCGCAGTTCGGTCAGGATGCGCTCGGAATCCACCAGCGCCTTGGGGCAGCCGAGCGAGACAAAGCCGATTTTCGGCACGGCGGCCGCGGCAGAGGGTGAATCGGAGGTTGAAAAATTGAGAGATTGTTCCATCCCTCAATTGTCGCTGAAGCCCGGTGGATTTATTCACACCCTCTCAGCTCAGCAGGGGCTTCACTTCTTGGGCGCAGGCGGCTGAAAGGCGCCCAGCATCTGCTTGGCCTGCTCCTGCATCTGCTCTTGCATCTGCATGTAGAGGTTCTTGCTCTGCTCGAGGTAATTGCCCAACACGCTCTGCAACATGGGGCTTTGCACGTTGAGAAACTGCGTCCACGCCTCGGGGTTGACTGCCGCGTTGTCATACACGCCGCGCGACTGCTCGGCGAGCTTGTTCTGGATGTCGATGAACGCCTGCACATTCTTTTCCAGATAGCTACCCATCATGCCCTGCATGGCGTGGCCGTAAAAACGGATGATCTGCTCGAGCATGACCGAGCTGAACATGGGCACGCCGCCGCTCTCTTCTTCCAGAATGATCTGCAGCAAGATGCTGCGGGTCAGGTCTTCGCCGGTCTTGGCGTCCTGCACCACAAAGCGCACCCCGTCCATCACCAGTTGTTTGACATCGCTCAGGGTGATGTAGGCGCTCGCCTCGCTGTCGTAAAGACGGCGGTTGGGGTACTTTTTGATGATGCGCAGAGGAGTATCGGACTTGGGCATGGCGGTGGAATGCAGTCGCAAAAGCAGTCGGAGAAAAAAGGTGCGCGGGAAAATGCGCAGGCAAACCTTGCACCGATTGAACCATATTCCCCGGCGAGCACCACCTAGGCTTTCCCGCACCGCAGCATCGCGCTTCAGCTCATGTGCAGCCCGCCGTTGCAGCTGAATTCGGCGCCCGTGGTGAACCCGGCGTCCTCGCTGGCCAGCCAAACCACGATCGAGGCGATTTCTTCGGGCGTGCCCAGACGCTTGACCGGAATGGAGGCCACGATCTTGTCGAGCACGTCCTGCCGGATGGCCTTGACCATGTCGGTCAGGATGTAGCCGGGCGACACTGTATTGACCGTCACCCCTTTGGAGGCCACTTCCAGAGCCAGCGACATGGCGAAGCCATGCATGCCTGCCTTGGCCGCGGCGTAATTGGTCTGGCCGAATTGGCCTTTTTCGCCATTCACCGACGCGATGTTGATGATGCGGCCCCAGCCTCGCTCAACCATGCCGTCGATCACCTGCTTGGTCACGTTGAACATGGAGTAGAGATTGGTGCGCAGCACCAGATCCCAATCTTCGTAGCTCATTTTGCGCAGTACGGAGTCGCGGGTGATGCCGGCGTTATTCACCAGAATGTCCACCTGTCCGTGCTCGGCGAACACTTTCTGAAAGGCCGTCTGAGTCGAGTCCCAGTCGGCCACATTGCCCTCGGAGGCATAGACATCGAAGCCCTGCGAGCGCATGGTTTCCAGCCAGCTCTCCTTGCGGCTGGAATTGGGGCCGCAGCCCGCGATAACCTTGTGCCCTGCCTCGCACAGCCGTTTGCAGATGCCGGTGCCAATGCCGCCCATACCACCCGTGACATAAGCTACTTTTTTGCTCATTTTGTTCTCCTCGTTTTGGTTTAAGTTTGATCAATCTGCGGTGGTTCAACGCTCCAGCGCCATGGCCACGCCCATGCCGCCGCCAATGCACAGCGAGGCCAGGCCCTTCTTCGCATCGCGCTTGTTCATCTCGTGCAGCAAAGTCACCAGAATGCGGCACCCGCTGGCCCCGATGGGGTGGCCGATGGCAATGGCCCCGCCGTTGACGTTGACCTTGGCGGTATCCCAGCCCACCTGTTGGTTCACGGCGATGGCTTGCGCGGCAAACGCCTCGTTGATCTCCATGAGATCGAGTTCCTGCGGCGTCCAGCCGGCGCGCGACAGGCAGCGTGTGGACGACGGCACCGGCCCCATGCCCATATAGGCCGGGTCGATACCGGCGTTGGCATAGGCCCGGATGGTCGCCAGCGGCTTGAGGCCGAGCTCAGTGGCACGCTGGGCCGACATCACCACCACGGCAGCGGCGCCATCGTTGAGGCCCGAGGCATTGCCCGCGGTGACCGTGCCGCCCTTGTCGAACGCCGGACGCAGCCCGCCGAGACTCTCTGCCGTCACGCCATGCCGCACGAACTCGTCGGCGGCAAACGCAATGGGATCGCCTTTTTTCTGCGGCAGCATCACCGGCACGATTTCATCGGCGAAACGCCCGGCCTTCTGCGCCGCCTCGGCCTTGTTCTGGCTGGCAGCGGCAAAGGCGTCCTGCATTTCGCGGGTGATGCCGTATTTCTTTGCCACGTTCTCGGCCGTGGTGCCCATGTGGTACTGATTGAACGCATCCCACAGGCCATCGACGATCATGGTGTCGATCATCTTCCAGTCACCCATGCGTTGGCCGTCGCGCGAGCCCGGCAGCACATGCGGCGAGGCGCTCATACTCTCTTGCCCGCCCGCCACCACGATGTCTGCATCGCCATCGCGGATCGCCTGGGCGGCCAGCATCACCGCCTTCAGGCCGGAGCCGCATACTTTGTTGATGGTCATCGCGGGCACCATGTCCGGCAACCCTGCCTTGATGCTGGCCTGACGCGCCGGGTTCTGCCCACAGCCGGCTTGCAGCACTTGCCCGAAGATGACCTCGGACACTTGCCCTGGCTCAAGCTTGGCGCGCGCGACCGCCTCCTTGATGACCAGAGCGCCCAGATCGACCGCCGACACTTTCGCCAGCGCGCCGCCGAACTTCCCCACCGCCGTGCGCACGGCGGACACGATGACGATATCAGTCATGATCGAATTTCCTTTTGAGTGAGATGACGAATGGAAAGATAAAAAGGCCGCTTGCAGAGAATCAGGCCCGTACCTTGACGTAGCGCCCAGGTGCAGGCTCGATCGGCTTGTAGCGTGCGTTGCCGGGTTTCTTCGGCGCGGCGACTTCAGGCCCGGCCTGTTTCGCCAGCCACTGCGCCCAGTCGGTCCACCAGCTTCCCGGATGTTCTGTTGCGGCGTCGAACCAGGCTTGCGCTTGCGCAGGCAGTTTGCGCTGGCTGGCGGGCGAAGTCCAGTGGCTGCGCTTGTTGCGCTTGGCCGGGTTGATGACGCCGGCGATATGTCCCGAAGCGCCCAGCACGAAGCGCATCGGCCCGCCGAGGATGCGCGTGGTTTCATACGCGGTTTTCCACGGCACGATGTGATCTTCGCGCGAGGCATACACATAGGTCGGCAGCTTCACGGCCTGCAGGTTCAGCGGCACCCCGGCCACGGTGAGCGCGCCAGGCTGGCGCATCTTGTTTTCGAGGTAAGTGTGGCGCAGATACCAGGCAAACAGCGGCCCCGGCAGATTGGTCGAATCGGAATTCCAGTACAGCAGATCGAACGGCGGCGGCGTTTCGCCCTTGAGGTAATTGCCGACGACGTAATTCCACACCAGATCGTTCGGCCGCAGGCTGGAAAAAGCCGAGGCCAGTTCACGCCCGGTCATCAAGCCGCCCTTGCCCAGCGTGGCTTCGCGCAGGGCCACCGAGGCTTCATCGACGTAAACGCTCAAAATGCCCGTATCGGTGAAATCGACCATCGTGGTCAGCAGGGTCGCGCTATGGGCGAACTGATCGCCCCGCCCCTGCAGCACCGCCAGCGCGTTGGCCAGCAGAGTGCCGCCCACGCAGAACCCCAGGGTGTTGATGCTGCCGTCGCTGCCCTGCGCCGCGATGTCGCGCACCACCTCCATGGCGCGAATCACGCCGTCCTGCACATAGTCGTCCCAGGTCAGGTGGCCCATGCTGGCGTCTGGATTGCGCCACGACACGACGAAAGTCCGGTGCCCCTGCTCCACCGCAAACCGCACCAGCGAGTTGTCGGGCTGGAGGTCGAGGATGTAATACTTGTTGATCGAAGGGGGCACGAACAGCAGCGGCCGCGCGCGCACGCGCTCGGTCAGCGGGGTGTACTCGATGAGCTGGAACAGGTCATTTTCAAATACCACCTGGCCCGCCGTGGTCGCCACGTTGCGGCCCACCTCGAAAACCGATTCATCGGTCTGCGTCATTCGGCCCTGTTTCAGATCCTTGAGCCAGTTGTCCACCCCGGCGCGCAGGCTTTCGCCCTGCGTCTGCACCGCCTTGTCGAGGGCCTCGGGATTGAGCGCCAGAAAGTTGGACGGCGCGGCCGCATCGACCCACTGCTGCACCGCGAAACGCAGTTTCTGCCGCGTCGCCTCATCGGTCTGCACGCTTTCGGCCAGATCGAACAGGGCCCGCGCGCCCAGCAGATAGAGCGCCGCGGTGTAGCGGGAAATGCGGCTCTCTGCCCAGGTGTTGTGGGAGAAGCGTCGATCATTTTCCGGCGGGGCAGATGTGCTGGCCGCGTCCGTCTCCAGAAGACCGCTCCACAACTGGCGAAACTCGTCAACGTAGCGTTGCTGCAGCGCCTGCAGCCGCGAGGGCTCGAACAGGATGGGTTGGCCCTTTGCCGCCCCTGAAAGCAGCGAAGTCCACATCGGCTGCATGTCGGCCCATGCGGCCCAAGGATCTGTCTGACCCGGAAAAAAGGGCGGCGCGGCGGAGCCGGTCGAAGTGCTTTGTGCCATGGGATTGGGTGCGACGAGGAAGGGAGCGAGCCCATCCGCAAACGCGACAGGCCATGGCATTCTTGAACAGGCCGCAGGCCGTGTCAACGGCGCTTCCACGATGCGGAAACAAAGTAAACAGACCCTACTCCACCCAGATGCAGCCGGCCTGCCGCCCAGTAACCGATTGGCGACGGTAGGAGTAAAACCGCTGGGCAAGCCCAAAGGTGCAAAGACCGCCGCCCGCAATATGCTCTGTCGACATGCCCGCCGCCTGCAGGCGGATGCGCGCAAGCTGCCAGAGGTCGGCCCACCACTTTCCCGGCTGGCCCGGCAAAAACGCGCTTGCCGTCTGTGGATGACGACTGACAAAAGCCGCTCTCACCTCATCGCCCACCTCGAACGCTTCCGGTCCGATCGCCGGGCCCAGCACGGCCTGCACTTCGGCCGCATGACAACCGGCTCGGTTGCAGACGGCCTGCAGGCTCGCTTCGAGAACGCCGCCCGCCAGGCCGCGCCACCCGGCATGCGCGGCCGCCACCGCCTTGCCCCCAGGCGCGGCGAACAACACCGGCAGACAATCGGCGACCAGCACTGTGGCGACAACGCCGCGCTGCGTGGTGCAGGCTGCGTCCGCCTCAGGTTCTGGGCTTTCAAGATCGACCTGATCGAGATCGGCCACCGCGATGCCGTGCACCTGCTGCAAATAGCGAGGCTGTGCGCCGCCCAGCGCTTCGCTGAGCAGCCTGCGGTTCTGCGAGACGGCGGCCGGGTCGTCGCCGACATGGCTGCCCAGATTCATTCCACCGCCCAAGGTGCTTTGCGCGCATCCATAGGCCGCGACACTCACGCCCCCGGCGCAGCTGGTGAACATCGCGCGCACCTGCGGGTTTCCCGGCCAGGCGACTTGCAGCCAGGGCGCTTGCGCCGTGGGGGCAGCGAGGTTGTCGAGGCTGAAGTCCGTCAGAACAGGCGTGTGGAGCATGGCGTGTGAGGCAAGCGGCAAGCTTGACCCGGAAAACGGTAAGGGATGTATCAATCTGCTGCGGTCGGCAGCGTCGGCAGACTGCATGCCGTGCGCGCAATTTATAGTGAAAGCGTACAGCCCGTTTCAGTACCGACCCTTCTGCCCAGCGATGCGCCTTTCCGTCATCATTCCCGCCCATCGGTCGCATGCCTTCATCGGCGATGCGCTGGACTCGCTGGCGGCGCAGCAGCGGCCGGACGGGCTCGCACTCGAAGTCATCGTGGTTGCGGATGACGGCACCGACTACGCCCACCACTTCACCGCAGCCCGCCGACAAACCCTGGAGTGCCTTTCCGCCACGACAGGACGCATCGCGGCCGGGCCGTCGGCGGCGCGCAATATCGGGCTGAATCGCGCCAGCGGCGATTTCATCTCGTTTCTGGATGCGGACGATCTCTGGCTGCCCGGCCGCGCCGCCGCCTTACTCCCTCTGGCCGCAGCCCACGGCGCCGCGGTGTGCCGCATGGCAATCACCGCCCTCGACGCGGCAGGCGTGCCGAAGCTGACCCCGGTATTGCCCAAACACGGACACCTCTCGCCGCAGGACAGCCTGCTGATCGACGGCGGATTCTGCCCTGTGTACCGCCGCGATTGCATCACCCACACCTGGGACGAAGACCTCGATTTCGCCGAAGACCTGTTGTTCAACCACGTTGCCGTGCTCAACGCCGGCGGTCTGTTCGTGCATCCGCAGCCCTTGATGCACTACCGCATCCGCCCCGATTCGGCCACGCATCACATGCCCTCTGCCAGCCACCGGGCCGAGCGGGCGTACGCGCAGATGTTGTCGCGCTTGTCGCTGGCCTCGGGCGAAACCGCGACGTTGGCTGCGTGTCTGCATCGCAAACGGCGGCTCAACGCGGCCTATCTGCAGGCCTGGCAGCAAGAGCCCGGGCTGCATTTCGAGCAGTTCGTCCGGGCTTCATCCCCCTGACGCGAGCAACGATACCGCGGCGCTCACCAGCCCTGCGGATCGATCTCTTCCGGCTCGCCGCCGCAAGCGTCCCAGAAATTCGCCATATCGTCAGGAATGGGCGCGATGAAATCCATCGGCCTGTCGTTCAGGGGATGGGCAAACGCCAGCCGCGCGGCATGCAGTGCCTGCCGCTGCAGCGGCAGATCGGGCCGCAAGCGCCCGCCATAGACCGGATCGGCCACCATCTCCAGCTTGGCAAACTGCAGATGCACCCGAATCTGATGCGTGCGCCCGCTGTGCAGCTTGCAGCGCAGCGCCGTCAGCGGCCCCCAGCGGGTGTCGAGCTCGGCCAGCGGGGTGAAATCGGTACGGGCGGGTTTGCCGCCATGCACCACCGCCATGCGCAGACGGTCGCGCGGGTGACGGCCAATGGGCGCCTCCACGGTGAACGCGCGGCTCACCGTGCCCCAGGCCAGCGCGAGATATTGGCGGTGAATGGTGCGCGCCTGAAGTCGGCGCACCAGCTCGGTCTGCGCCTCCAGCGTGCGCGCCGTCACCATCAACCCGCTGGTGTCTTTGTCGAGACGGTGAACGATGCCCGCTCGCGGCAGCCCGGCCGTCTCGGGGTAGCGGGCCAGCAAGCCGTTGAGCAGGGTGCCGCTCCAGTTGCCCGCAGCCGGATGCACCACCAGCCCCGCCGGTTTGTTGAGCACGGCCAGATCGGCATCTTCAAACACCACGTTGAGTGGCAGGTCTTCGGGCGCGAAAGCGGTGTCTTCAGGCAATGCGGGTACGGCGATGCGCAGGGTTTCGCCCGCGCGGGCCTTGTCGCGCACGCCAGCCACCTGAGCACCCATGCGCACCAGCCCCGCCTCGCACCATTGCTGCAGGCGGCTGCGGGAATATTGCGAGAACTGCGCGGCAAGCACTTTGTCGAGCCGCTGCCCGGCGTCGGCCTCGGGTACGACGGCTTCGAGCACCGTCGAATCGTCAGCGGCGCTGTCTTCGTCGAGATCGGCGAAATCGGTGAGATCGCCGTCGGCCGCAGAGGGCGAAGTGTGTGGAGAGAGATCGGCCATGAGGGGGAATCGAGCCCCCCGAAGAGGCTCCCTATAATCTGCGAGCTTTACACCACCCTGGGCGATTGATATGCGTGTTGCGTTGTACCGTCTCTGGACGTTGCGGTTGTTGGGCGCTGCGGCGGCAGTCGTGCTGCTGGGCCTTGCAGGCTGTGCCTCCACGCCGTCGAAAGACGAAACCCTGGGCTGGTCGTCGGCCAAATTGTATGCAGAGGCCAAGGACGAGATGAACAGCGGCAACACCGACAAGGGTGTGAAGCTGTACGAGAAGCTCGAGTCGCGCTACCCCTACGGGCTGTTGGCGCAGCAAGCGCTGATCGAGATCGCCTACGGCAACTACAAACAGGGCGAGCGGGCGCAGGCTCTGGCCGCCGCCGACCGCTTTCTCAAGCTCTACCCCAACAACCCCTACACCGACTATGTGCTCTATCTGAAGGGCCTGATCAACTTCAACACCGATCAGGGCTGGTTCTCCTTCCTGTCCGACCAGAAGTTGTACGAGCGCGACCAAGCTGCGGCCAAGCAGTCATTCGAGAGTTTCAAGGAACTCGTCACCCGCTTTCCTGAGAGCAAGTACGCGCCCGATGCCCGCCAGCGCATGCGCTACATCGTGAACTCGCTGGCCGAGTATGAAACGCATGTCGCGCTGTTCTATTACCGCCGTGGGGCCTATGTCGCTGCGGCCGACCGCGCGCAACGCGCCATCGAACACTACCAGGACGCGCCGGCCAATCAACTCGCCCTGGCGATTCTGGTCGATGCCTACGGCAAACTGGGCATGACCCAACTGCGCGACGACGCCGAGCGCGTGCTCAAGCTGAACTACCCGCAGAGCACTTATCTCGCCGAAGGTCTGCCCAAGCGCGACGATCCGTTCTGGAAGCTCTGGTAAGCCTGATTCACTTCGTTCCCTGCAAAAACGCCTGAGCCTCTGCGGTTTGGCTCACGCGCGTGAAGGGCGGCAGGCTCGCCAGAAGTTGTCGCCCCCAGCCGGTCGCCGTCAGGCGCCGGTCGCACACCACCAGAACCCCGCGATCGCTTTCGGTGCGGATCAACCGCCCCGCCCCTTGCTGCAGCGAGAGTGCGGCCTGGGGCATGCTGTAGTCGGTAAAGCCGCTGCGCCCTTCGGCCTCGATCTGCTTGAGCCGTGCGGCGGTGAGCGGGTCGTCGGGCGGGGCGAACGGTAGTTTGTCGATGATCACCAGGGTCAGCCGGTCACCGGGCAGATCGACGCCCTCCCAAAAACTCTGACTGCCCACCAGCACCGCCTGCGGCGTGCTGGCGAAGCGGGCCAGCAAGGCGGCTTTCGATTCGTCGAACTGTTCCAGCACCGCCCTGCCGGGCAGCAGCGCGCGCAGGGTTTGCGCGATGATCTTCGCGGCCCGCAGCGTAGTGGTGAGCACGAACGTGCCGCCGGTATTGCCCGTGGCGAGTTGGGCGGCGAGCGCCCCCACCGATTCCGAATGGCCCGGCTGGTTGGGCAGCGGCAGGTCTTGCGGCACAAGCAAGCGCCCTTGCTCGGCATAGTCGAACGGGCTGGCCACGCGCAATTCGCGGCAACGCGGCGCCACCCCGTCTTCCACCGGCGCACAGCCGCCCTGCTCCGGTGTCAGCCCCAGCGCGGCGCGGGCGTGGCGAAAGCTGCCGCCCACGCTCAAGGTCGCCGAGGTGAAAATCCAGGCCTGACTGCGTTGGGCCACCAGGGCGGCAAACGCCGGTGCGATAGACAAGGGCGCGGCTTGCAGCCGCAGATGCGCGCCGCCCACATCGGCCCAGCGCACCTGTGGCGGCGCGTCGGTCTGATCGGGGTCAGGCGCGGCCTGCCAACTTGAAAAGGCCTGGTGCAGAGCGGTGCAGCGATCCATCAGCCGCTCGAATTCAGCCGCCGCCTCGACATGGGCCGAAAGCACCTCCGCGGTATGCGCCAGTCGCGCCTGAAGGTCGTGCAAGGCGACATCCCAGCCAGGAAAATCGAGCACCTGGGGCTGACTCAGGCGCCCGGGGTTTTGCGGTGCGGCCAGGCGCAGATCGCGCGCTGCGCGCTCCAGTGTACCGCTCAAGGTCTGCCAGTCGGCCAGGCCTTTGGCATGTTGCAGACCGCCGGCCAGCACGTCCCGGCTGAGATCGACCACCTGCGCCGTACCGCAGCGCGCGCCGAGGAATTGCACCCCGATTTCGGCAAGCTGATGCGCCTCGTCGAGAATCAGCGTGTCTGCGGTTGGCAGCAATTCGGCCACGCCTTCGCCGCGCAAGGCCAGATCGGCGAAAAACAGATGGTGATTGATGATCACCACGTCGGAGGCCAAGGCCTCGCGGCGCGCCTTCATCACAAAACAGGCTTTGTAGTCAGGGCAGTCGGCCCCGAGACAGTTGTCGGTGGTGGAGGTGACGAGAAAGTTGAGCGCGGAGTTTTCTTCCAGACCCGAAAGCGCCGACAGATCGCCACGCGCATCGCTTTTGGCGAACTGTGTGATGCGGCGCAATTGCGCATGGGCATGGCGGCCGTGCACCCATTCCGCCGCGCGCTGCAGGCGGTAGAGGCAGACGTAATTCGAGCGGCCTTTGAGCACGCAGGTACTCACCGCTGCGCCCAGCGCACGGCGCGCGGCGGGCAGATCCTTGTTGTAAAGCTGATCCTGCAGATTGCGGGTCGCGGTGGAAATGATCACCCGCCCGCCATGCAACAGCGCGGGCACGAGGTAGGCCAGCGTTTTGCCTGTACCCGTACCCGCTTCCGCCATGAGGATGGCCCGGTCGGCGATGGCCACGGCCACGGCAAGAGCCAGCTCTCGCTGACCCTCGCGTACCGACCACTGCGGCAATTCTTCCTGCAGCGGACTGCCGGGAGAAAACAGCGCGTCGCAATGCTCGGCCAAGGCCGCGGAGGTGTCTGGCGCCTGAGGCGTAGATGACGGGGGATCAGCGCGCATGCCGATGGCGGGCGCGTTGCGGCGCCGCGCAGCATGACGGAGGAGGACATGCGCGCCCCCTAGAATTAGTGTTTTCCATCAGTTTGTTCATCCGCTCACTCATAGCCGCCTTCTGCACCGAATCGCCGCCGATTCTATGGATCCCACCGATCACTACCCGCCGTCCCGGTTGCCGCCCCTGCCCACGCCAGTACAGCACCGCGCGGGCACCCGCTGGCGGCTGAGCGCGGCGAGCGGCCTGCACAAAGGCGACCGGCCGTATCAGCAGGATCAGTTGCGGGTCATTGCCCACCCCCGCGTGCAGGGCTGCGTGCTGGCGGTGATTGCTGACGGCATGGGCGGAAAAAGCGGCGGACGCAAGGCGGCCGATCAGGTCATGCTGACCGCGCAGCAACTGTTCGAGCGCTATCACCCGGACAGCGACGACCCGCATGCGCTGCTGCAGCAGATCGTGCAGGAAAGCCACAGCATGATTCGGCTCACGGCCCTGTCCACCGAGCAGGAGCCGCATTCCACCCTCGTCTGCGCCCTGTTCCACGCCGACGAAGGCCGCTGCTACTGGTCGCATGTGGGCGACAGCCGCCTCTACATCTTCCGCAACGGTCGGCTGCTGCTGCGCACCATGGACGACTCGTATGTGCAAACCCTGGTCGACAAGGGCGAGATCACCGAAGCCAAGGCCCGCAACCATCCGATGAGCAATGTGCTGACCTGCAGCCTGGGCATGTCGGAGCTGCCGCCCAAGCCGGTGGAGGAAAGCCCGCTGATGCCCGACGATGTGCTCATGATGTGCAGCGACGGCGTGTGGCACTACTTCACCGATCAGGATCTGGAAATCGCCACCTCCAAACTGCAGCCGCGCGAGTGCTGTCAGTACCTGATCGACAAGGCCCGCACCCGCGCCGGCGGCCGCGGCGACAACCTGTCCATCATCGTCATCGAGTTGGCGCGGCTGCCCGCGCCGGGCGAGAAATCAAGCGCGTCATCAGGCGCGTCATCAGGCGCGTCATCAGGCGCCTGAAGCCACGCGCCAGCTCGGTTCGCGTTTTTCGATGAAGGCCTGCACGCCTTCGAGCGCGCAGTCGTCGAGCATATTGCAGGCCATGGTCTGCGCCGCGAGTTGGTAGGCCGCATCGATGCCGGTCTCGACCTGGCGGTAGAACAGCGCCTTGCCCATGCGCACCGCGGCGGCGGGTTTGTTCAGAATGCTGGCGACCAGTCGCTCTACTTCAGCGTGCAGCGCATCGGCAGGCGCGACGCGATTGATGAGGGCGCGCTGCTGGGCCGTGGCGGCGTCGATGAACTCGCCGGTCAACAGCATTTCCATCGCCTGCTTGCGCGGCAGATTGCGCGCCAGCGCCACGCCGGGCGTGGAACAGAACAGCCCGTAATTCACGCCCGAGACGGCAAAGCGCGCGTCGGCGCTGGCCACCGCCAGATCGCAACTGGCGACCAACTGGCAGCCGGCCGCCGTGGCGATGCCATGCACCTGAGCGATGACGGGCTGGGGCAGCCGCATCAACCCGGTCATGACCTTGCCGCAACGGGCGAAGAGCGACTGGTAATAGGCCTGCGAGGGCTGGGCGCGCATTTCCTTGAGATCGTGCCCGGCGCAAAAAGCACGGCCTGCGCCGCGCAGGATGACCACGCGGGCGGCGTCATCTTCCATCAAGGCGTCGATCTGCGCCTGCAATGCATCGAGCAAAGCCTCCGACAAGGCGTTGAATGCCTGCGGGCGGTTGAGCGTGAGAGTGACCACGCCGCGCGCATCGCGTTCATGCAGCAGGACGTCGGTCGGGTTCGAGGGGTTGGGCATGGCGGTCTCCTTAGGTTTTCGGTAGATGATGCAGGCGCATGCTGAACCTTATCTGACGCGGGTCATCTGGGCGGGCAGGTGGCGCCGGAGCAGTGCAAAAATCCGTCGAGCTGGGCGATTCGGGTGCGGATCATGCCCGACAGACAGTCATCCTGCCGCGTGCTCCAAGCGGCATTTGGCCAATCGGGCGGGCCGTTGCGAAACTCGCATTCCGCATTCGCCCAGCGCCGCCACAGATTCTGCGCATGATCGAGCCGCCGCTCGGTGTAGGTGCCCATCACCTTCTGCAATTCCAGGCGGTAGAGATGGGTCATGCGGTCATTGAGCGCGCGCCGGGTCTGCGCGGCGCAATCTGCGCTGCGGGGTTGCGACAGGCAGAGGGGCGGGGTATTCACTTCGGGCGCGGCCTGCGCCTGCCCGAAACACGCCAACACCAACAACCCGCCGCACAAAAAGCCGATTCCACGCATGTTCATCCTCTTTCAAAAGAAGGATGGAGCCGCGCCGCGGGCGGGCGTTCCCGTTGGTTTCAATCGGTCACAGCGCGGCCTGGTAATAGCGGTTTTGCGGATGGCGTACCTGGGCGAAAAAATCCCAGCGCTCGGCCAGCATGCCCAGCAGGTTGCTGGCCAGCGCCAGCGGCCAACCCACGAAGCGCAGCGGCTGCGGCGTGAAAAGCAGCAGCAAAACCGGCAGCACGAAGCCAAACACCACGAAGCCCCAGCGCGCACTCGTCACCCACAGCGCGCTTCTTCCATGGAAGAACTCGTGGGTGTTGAATGCCCCGGCGGTGAAGCCCTTGGAAGTCTGGCGGATCACCGGACTGGCCACGCCGATGGCCGACTGCATCGACCCCGCAGGTGTCAGACCCCGCACGCGCAGCAGCGCCACCAGACGCCCCACCAGGGCGATACCCAGCAATGCGGCGGCGGCGCGGGCATAGAGCGCCGCCTGCGGCGTCAGCCGCCAAAGGGCGAGCACGGCAGCCAGCAGACAGCCGCTGGCCAGGCCCATCAGCACGAAGTTCAGCACGGTGAGCGGGGTGGCCCATTCGCGCAGAAAACGCACGCCGGCGTAGATCATGGCGGTGCAGACCCAGAGCGCGAGCGCGCCGATGATCAAGACCGCGGCCAGCAGGCCGGGCCAATCGTGCAGAGATTCAATGCCGAGCAGGCTCAAGGCGGTCAATCCCAGGAAGGCCGGCAGGGCGATGACCTCGCGCGACAGCCATGAGGTGCGCCACATGGCGGCGGCGCGCCAGGCGCGCTCCGGCCGCCCCAAATGGCCGAACGAGGCGGCCAGCCCGATGACGCCCAGCCCCAGGATGATCCACAGACTCAGGCTGCAGAACGCCAGCCACGAGGCGCTCTGCGCCGCGCCGAACAGAGCGGGCAGCGCCACCACAACCCCCAGCCCCTGCGCGCAGCCGACCAGGGTGGTGAGCAACAAAACGGAAAACGCGGGACGCATGATTCAGCGAGCCTCCAGATGAGCACCCTCAGCGGTCTTGTGGCCCGCGTGCGTTTGCGAGGGCTTTGAGAACGCGCCAAACAGCTTGGCGAACAAGCCGCGCGCTTCGATTTCCAGCGCCGCTTCACTCGGCGCAGGGCGCACCGCAGCGGCCTGTGGGCGCGCCGTGACCTGCCGCGATGGGGCTGGTTCCACGCTTGTCGGAACAGCGCCTTGCGGCAGTTGACGAGGCAGATACTGATTGGCCGGACGGGTGCCGAGTTCGGGCATCAGGGCATAGCCGCCGCGCTCGCGGATGGCGCGCGACACCTCGGATTCGGGGTCGTGCACATCACCGAACAGGCGTGCGTTGGTCGGGCAGGCGTTGACGCAGGCCGGGCGGCGTTGAGGCGCGGGGATGGATTCGTCGTAAATCCGGTCCACGCACAGGGTGCATTTGGTCATCACCCCGCGGTCTTCGTCATATTCGCGCGCGCCGTAGGGGCAGGCCCATGAGCAGTATTTACAGCCGATGCACTTGTCGCTATCGACCAGCACGATGCCGTCTTCCTTGCGTTTATACGACGCCCCGGTCGGGCACACCGGCACGCAGGGCGGCTCTTCGCAGTGCAGGCAGCTCTTGGGAAAGTGCACGGTCTGCGTCTGCGGAAACTGACCCACCTCGTAGGTCTGCACCCGGTTGAAAAACACCCCCAGCGGATTTTCGCCGTAGGGGTCGAGATCACTCAGATGCCCGGCCGTACCGGAAGTATTCCACTGTTTGCACGAAGTGACACAGGCGTGGCAGCCCACGCAGACGTTGAGGTCGATGACCAGAGCGAGTTGGGTCATGGCTGTTTTCCTTGGCGGGACGAACGCCCGGCGAAATAGCGCAGCACACTGAGCTGCGGTGCTTGCTGCGCATGCTCTGGCAGCGCGGCGGGAGGAGCAAATTGCGGCCAGCTCTGTTCGGCCGGAGCGGGCAGTGGTTCGTCGGTTTCAGTCGGCGCTTCGGCGCGGTCGATGCGGACCCGCACGTCATACCAGCCGGCCTGGCCGGTGACCGGGTCGCTGTTGGAGATCGGCGCCCCCTGGGCCGGGCTGCGCCCAGCCCGCCCCCCACTCAGCGCGGCGGTCGGCAACTCCTCGGTGATGAGGTGGTTGAGCAGAAAGCCGGTCTGCGCCTCCTCGGCACGCGGATGCAATCCCCAGAAACCGCTGGCCTTGCCGATGGCATTCCAGGTCCACACCGTGCCGGGCTCGACCGCCTCGCTGTATTGACAGCGCGCCCGCACCCGGCCCCAGGGCGAGGTGATCCACAGCCAGTCGCCGTCGGCGATGCCTTGCTGCCTGGCCACCGCGGGATTGACGTAAAGCCGGTTGTGGCCGTGAATCTGCCGCAGCCAGGCGTTCTGCGAGTCCCAGGCGTGATACATGGCCATGGGCCGCTGGGTCACGGCGGCCAGCGGGTAGCGCGAGAGGTCGGTGGCCGCATGTTCCAGCGGCGGCTCCCAGAAGGGCAGAGGATCGAAGTGATGCGCCACCCGCGCCCGCAGCGCTTCGGGCGGTTGCCGCCCGGGGCGCTGGCCGCGCGCCGCCAGCCGGAACTGCTGCAGCACGTCGGAGTAGAGCGCGATGATGATGGGCGTGTTGCGCGCGCGCCAGCCCTGCTCCTGCGCAAGGTCGAGGTAGTCGCGGTTCCAGTTGCGCATATAGCGCAGCGATTCGGGCAGGTGGTGAAAGTGCACGCAGTCGTTTTTCGCATACATCTCCCATTGCTTTGGGTTGGGCTCGCCCTTGAGCGACTGCGTGCCGTCCTTGCCGCGCCAGCCCGACAGAAAGCCGATGCCCGATCCGGGCGCGGTTTCATAGTTCACGATGAAATCGGGATAGTCCTTGTACTTGCGGCTGCCATCGGCCTTCACGAAGGCCGGCAGCCCGAGGCGACCTGCAAGCTCGACCAGCACTTCCTGGAACGGCCGCGTCTGTGCCAGAGGCGGCAGCACGGGCACGCGCACCGAGTCCACCGGACCGTCGAACTCGGAGATGGGCCGGTCGAGCAAGGACATGGCGTCATGCCGTTCCAGATAGCTGGTGTCAGGCAGCAGCAGATCGGCGAACGCGGTCATCTCGCTCTGAAAGGCATCGCACACCACGAGGAAGGGAATGCGGTAGCCGCCGTCCTCCTGTTTGTCGCGCAGCATCTGCCGCACGTCCACGGTGTTCATCGCCGAGTTCCACGCCATGTTGGACATGAAAATGAGCAGGGTATCGATGGGATAGGGATCGCCGCGCCAGGCGTTGGTGATGACGTTGTGCATCAGGCCATGCACCGCCAGCGGATGTTCCCACGAAAACGCCTTGTCGATGCGCAGCGGGCTGCCGTCGTCCATCAG
>NZ_JBYCKI010000038.1:0-8773 GCF_057473305.1 Thiomonas sp. TH-17 | reverse complement strand
GCAGGCGGATGAGGTGCACGCCTTCGCTGGCTTCGATCTGGCCGTCGGCGTCGGCGAAGACGTAGAGCTCGCCGCCGCGGGCGCGCACTTCCTGCAGATTGCTCTTGAGTTTGTCGAGCAGCGCGTCGCGCGGGGCGACGGCGACCACGGGCATGGCTTCGGTCACCAGGGCCAGCGGGCCGTGTTTGAGTTCGCCCGCGGGGTAGGCCTCGGCGTGGATGTAGGTGATCTCCTTGAGCTTGAGCGCGCCTTCGAGAGCGATGGGGTAGTGCATGCCGCGCCCGAGGAACAGGGCGTTTTCGCGGCGGGCGAACTGCTCGGCCCAGGCGATGATCTGCGGCTCCAGCGCCAGCACGCTTTGCACGGCGGCGGGCAGGTGGCGCAGGGAGGTGAGCATGGCGGCTTCAGCCTCATCGCTCAGGCGGCCTTTGGCGCGGGCCAGCGCCCCGGCCAACAGGTAGAGCGCGACAAGCTGGGTGGTGAAGGCCTTGGTCGAGGCTACGCCGATTTCGGCGCCGGCGCGGGTGAAGAACTGCATGGCGGTTTCGCGCGCCATCGCGCTGGTGGCGACGTTGACCACGGCCAGGGTATGGGTGTGGCCGAGTTGTTTGGCGTGTTTGAGCGCGGCCAGAGTGTCGGCGGTTTCGCCCGACTGGGAGATGACGACGACCAGCGCGCTCGGGTCGGGCACCGAGTCGCGGTAGCGGTATTCGCTGGCGACCTCCACCTCGACGGGCACGCGGGCGATGGATTCGATCCAGTACTTGGCGGTGAGCCCGGCGTAGTAACTGGTGCCGCAGGCCAGAATGCGCACGCCGCTGATGGCGGGGAACACGCCCTCGGCCTGCGGGCCGAACAGTGCGGGGGTGATGGCCTGGATGCCGTCGAGCGTGTCGGCGATGGCGCGCGGCTGCTCGAAAATTTCTTTCTGCATGAAGTGGCGGTAAGGGCCAAGCTCCACGGCGGCGGTGTAAGCGGTGATGGTGCGCACCTCGCGGGTGGCGGGCTTGTGGGCGCGGTCGACGATCCACACCTTGCCCAGTTGCAGGTCGGCCACATCGCCGTCTTCAAGGAAGATGAATTGGTCGGTGGTTCCGGCCAGCGCCAGTGCGTCGGAGGCGAGGAAGTTTTCATTCTGCCCAAGGCCGACGACCAGCGGCGAGCCGTCGCGCGCGCCGATGATGCGGTGCGGCTCCTCGCGGCTGAACACCGCAATCGCATACGCGCCGTGCAGTTGCTGTGTCGCGGCCTGCACCGCCTCGAACAGATCGCCGGCGTAGAGGTGGTCGATCAGGTGGGCGATGACTTCGGTGTCGGTCTGGCTCTCGAACTGGTAGCCATCGGACTTCAGCATGGCGCGCAGCGCCTCGTAGTTTTCGATGATGCCGTTGTGCACCACGGCGATGTGCGCCGACTCCGCCGTCTTGTTCGGCCCAGCGGAAAAGTGCGGGTGCGCGTTGCGGGTTGTGGGGGCGCCGTGGGTGGCCCAGCGGGTGTGGGCGATGCCGGTGAAGGCTTGCAGGTCGTGCGTTTGCGCGTCGAGCTCGGCCACGCGCGACACGCTGCGGGCGCGCTGCAGCTGGCCGTCGGCATAGACGGCCACGCCGCAGGAGTCATAGCCGCGATATTCGAGACGGCGCAGGCCCTCGATCAACACCGGAACGATATTGCGTTGCGCCACGGCGCCGACGATTCCACACATGAACAGACTCCCTTGGGTTGCGTTGGGCGCCATGATAGGCAGGCGATTATGAAATGAGTCGGCAATATTTCACGAAAAATGATTGCAGATTCCACCGCCATTAGTGCATGGAATAAAATTGCAAAAATGACTAAAAAATGGAATGAAGATGGAGCCGATTGAACTCGACGAAGCCGACCGGCGCTTGCTCGATGTGCTGCAGCAGGATTGCGCGCTGAGCAACCAAGAGCTGGCGCAGCGCGCCCACCTCACGCCGCCCACCTGTCTGCGCCGGGTGCGGCGGCTGGTGGAGGCGGGGGTGATCGAGCGGCGCATCGCCGTGCTCAACCCCGAGCGGGTGGGGGCGGGGCTGACCGTGATTGTCGAGATCACCCTTGCCGAGCAGGCGGCCGAGCGCATGACGGCGTTCGAGGCGCTGGTGGCCGATGTGCCCGAGGTGCAGCAGTGCTACCGCGTGTCGCCCGGGCCGGACTTTGTGCTGGTGTTGCTGGTCGTGGACATGGCGGCCTATCACGCCCTGGTGCACCGGCTCTTTACTGCGGCGAATCAGGTGCGCAATGTGCGGGCGTTTTTTTCGGTGCACCGCAGCAAGTTCGCGCCGCGGGTGCCTACTTCTTGACCGGGCGGGTCCAGCCGTCGAGGGTGACGGCCTTGGCACGCGCGACCGTGAGCTTGCCCGCTGGCACGTTTTTGCTCACCGTGGAGCCCGCGCCGATGGTGGCGCCCGCGCCGATGGTGATGGGCGCGACCAGCACGGAGTTGGAGCCGGTGTGTGCATCGTCTTCAATCACGGTGCGGTGCTTGTTGGCGCCGTCATAGTTGGCCACGATGGTGCCCGCGCCGATGTTGACCCGCGCGCCCACCGTGGCGTCGCCCACATAGCTGAGGTGGTTGGCCTTGGAGCCCTGGCCCAGTGTGCCGTTCTTTACTTCGACGAAGTTGCCGATGTGCACGCCGTCGGCCAAGGCGGTCGCGGGCCGCAGCCGGGCGAAGGGGCCGATGATGGCGCCGGCGCCGATGCTCGCGCCGTCGAGATGGCAGAAGGGATGGACCACCGTGCCCGCGCCCACGCGCACATCGCGCAACACCGCGTAGGGCCCCACGCGGGCGCCGTCGGCCAGATGCACTTCGCCCTCGAACACGCAGCCCACGTCGATGAACACATCGCGGCCGCAGTGCAGGGCGCCGCGCACGTCGATGCGGCTCGGGTCGGCCAGGGTGACGCCGGCGTCGAGCAGGCGGCGCGCAGCGCGCAGTTGCACCACGCGCTCGAGATGCGCGAGCTGGCTGCGGTCGTTCACGCCGAGCACGTCGTCGGCATCGGCCACGGTGGCGGCGCGCACCGGCACGCCGTCGGCCACGGCCAGGGCCACCACGTCGGTGAGGTAGTACTCGCCCTGCGCGTTGTCGTTGCGCAACTGGCCCAGCCAGCGGCGCAAATGCGCGATCGGTGCGCACAGAATGCCGGTGTTGCATTCGCGCACCGCGCGCTGCGTCGGCGTGGCATCTTTGTGTTCGACGATGCCCTGCACCGCGCCGTCGGCGTCGCGCAGAATGCGGCCATAACCAGTAGGGTCGTCCAGCTCGACAGTGAGCAGGGCGAGCACGCCGGTCTGCGCCTGCGCCACCAGCGGCGCCAGGCTGGCGGCGGGCGCCAGCGGCACGTCGCCATAGAGCACCAGGCACACGCCGTCACCCGGCAGGTCGGGCAGGGCTTGCTGCACTGCATGGCCGGTGCCAAGCTGCGGCTCCTGCAGCGCAAAGCGCAGGTGCGCCTGATGGGCAAAGGCCTCTTGCACCCGTTGCGCGCCGAAGCCGGTCACCACCACCGCGCGCTCGGCCGAGAGGTGATGCACGGTATCGAGCACATGGCCGAGCAGCGGTTTGCCCGCCAGCGGTTGCAGCACCTTGGGAGAATCGGAGCGCATGCGCGTGCCCTTGCCCGCGGCAAGAACGACGACGGAAAGGGCGGAGGAGGGGGTTTGGGCGGTAGTCATGCCGCGCATTCTAAAGAGCGGGAATGACGGAATTTCCTGGCCGACGCGCTGAAAAACCCCGCATCGGCGGGGTCGGCAGAACGTAAAAATAATCCCAGATTGTTCATTAGGACACGGGATGATGGCGCGGCGGGTTGGGGAAGGATTTGGTTCTGCGCGACAAGCCCATAGCCATTGCTATTGGCGCGAAGCGCGGGGGCAAAGACGCCCCAAACCGACCGCCAGCGCCCGTGTAGGGGCGTAGCCCCGCCTAATGGACAATCTGGGATAAGTCAGGCTGTGGCCGTGCGCACCACCGTCTTGGGCACTTCGGTCACCAGACGCTGCATCAAAAACTTGGGCAGGCCGATCCACATATCGAGCAGGGCCACGCCCATTTCCAGCATGGCGATGGGGCACGACAGCGCGCCGCCGATGAGCACGAACCAGGCGAAGTCGGGGTTCTGCTTGGTGAGGAACCAGCCGGAAAAATCGAGCAGCATGGCGATGAACGGCGTGATGACCGAAATGGCCTTGATCTGGCTGTGCACCCGCGTCTGCAAAAACAGCCAGCCGGCCACCCAGAAAATCAGCCCCAGCATGGTCAGGTGCACCATGCCGGTCATCAGCATCGAGTTGTACGACATGCCGGTGTCGACCTTGGCCACCGCCTTCACGTCTTCATACGAGGCCAGCGGCGGGTTGTGCAGTTGCTTGCTCATGGCCACGCTGTGGCACATCAGGCAGTGTTGCGCGAGGATGGGCTTGATGTCGGTCTCGTAGCCTGCCTTGGTCTGCCCGCCGACCACCCAGGTGTCGATGGTCTTCTGCAGTTGCGGCCACTGCTCTTTAGGCACGCCCGCGTTGGTGAGCATGGTGGGCAGCACGGTTTGCAGCTTGCTGCTGTCGCGATTGCCGTAGTACGAAATCTGGATGTCCTTGAGGGTCACCCCGGTCTTGCCGTCCAGCCCGGAATGGGTGACGTAAAGATAGGCTTCGGCACAAAGCAGACCGATGCAGACCAGAAAAATGAAGCCGGTATGCAGCAGTTTTTCCGGCAAGGTGAGTAGATGAAGGGAACGCATAGGTAAGGCTTTCTCGCAAGGTGTCAGCGGTTGTGAACGCGCCTGTGTTTTAACTTTTGTCAAAAACGCCGGGTTATCCTAGTGCGTAAAAACCCTTAAGTGCAATGCCTGAGTTGCACGCAGGGACACAGGCAACGTTTTGTTTCTATTGAGATTTACCCCGTGCAGTATGGTGAGGGGTTGCGCACCATTACGCTTTTCGCTTCATCCGTATGCGTATTCGTATACCAGGGCCCTTGGCCTTTACGGCGCGTGCGCGCCGTCCCGCTATTCTTGTTCCCTATGCATGCTCGTTACCGACCCGCCGCGATTTGGCGACTCACCCGAAAAGAACTTCGCAGATCGTGGCTGAATTACGGCGTGCTGTGGGTGGGGGCGATCCTGGTGGGGTTGGCAGCGGTGCAGTTCGCGAACTGGGCCAACGATGTGCTGGCAATCTTTCTCGGCTGGATCGACGGCCGGGCCTGGCTGGCGCTGCTCATCACCCCGGCGCTGACCGGCGGCGCGGTATGGATGACCCGCAAATGGTTCAACGGCAGTGAGGGCAGCGGTATTCCGCAGGTGATCGCTGCGCTGCATGGCCACCCCGATTCCACCCGCATCCGCCGTCTGTTCGGCCTGCGCATCATGCTGGGCAAAGTGGGTCTCGGGCTGATGGGCATGCTCGGTGGCCTCACGCTGGGCCGCGAGGGGCCAACTGTGCATGTGGGCGCGTCCATCATGTACGAGATGCGGCGGTTTTATCCGCGCGTCTCGCTGCGCATGGAGCGCATGTTGCTGCTCGCGGGCTCGGCGGCGGGTCTGTCGGGCGCGTTCAACACACCGCTGGCCGGGATTCTGTTTGCCATCGAGGAACTCACCCGCAGTTTCGAGGTGCGAACCAACGGCGTGCTTATCACCAGCATCGTGTTCTCCGGCCTGGTTTCGTTGGCGCTGGCGGGCAACTATCTGTATTTCGGTCAGATTTCTGCGCCCGACATCTTCCCGCTGGCCTTCGTCTTGCCGGTGGTGATCGCTGCGGTGCTCTGCGGCCTGGCGGGGGCGGCGTTCAATCTGGCCCTGCTCAAACAGGTGCGATGGATTCCGGCCAAGCTGCTGGCCTGGCGCGAGCGCTCGCCGCTGGTGTGGGGCGTGGGGCTGGGGCTGCTGGTCGCCATCATCGGCATCGCCACGGCCGGGCAGACCTGGGGCAGCGGTTACGACCAGGCGCGGCATTTGCTGATGAACCACGGCGAGCAGGTGAGCTGGTACTACCCGCTGGTGAAGTGGCTCAGCATGGTGCTGTCCTACATCACCGGGCTGCCCGGCGGGCTGTTCTCGCCCTCTTTGTCCATTGGGGCCGGGTTCGGGCAGTGGATGAGTCAGTGGTTCGGGCAGTATCCGCAGTCTGCCCTGGTGGCCATCTGCATGGTCGGCTATCTCGCGGCGGTCACGCAGTCGCCGCTGACTTCCTTCGTCATCGTCATGGAGATGATCAACGGTGGCGGGCTGGTGATTCCGCTCATGGCCACGGCGTTGATCAGCAGCCGGGTGGCGAACTTCTTCACCCCGCCGTTGTATGAGGCTCTGGCCGAGCAAAAGTACTTTGCGCCCTTGGTGGATGCGTCGCAGCGCAAGGCGCAGCCCGAGGCGCAAGCCGCCGAGCCGGTGGCCGTGACGGTGGATGAAAAACCGCGTTGATGACGCGCTAATCCCGGCTTTGAACCGGATTTGAAGGGTCGGCAAGAGCCCTTTTGTTGAACTACGACAACAAGGAGACTTCCCATGGCAACACTTTCTGCAACGCCCGCAGCCCCGCCTTCCGAGGCGGTCTATCGCCGCATTGGCTGGCGCATCATTCCCTTTCTCATCCTGTGCTATTTCGTCGCCTATCTCGACCGGGTGAACATTGGCTTCGCCCAGTTGCAGATGAAGGGCGATCTAGGCTTTTCCGACGCGGTGTACGGCTTCGGCGCAGGCATCTTTTTCCTCGGCTATTTTCTGTTCGAGGTGCCGAGCAATCTTGTCTTGCACCGGGTTGGCGCGCGGGTGTGGATCGCCCGCATCATGATCACCTGGGGGGTGATTTCGGCGCTGACCCTGTTCGTCACCACGCCGACGCAGTTCTATGTGATGCGCTTCCTGCTCGGGGTGGCCGAGGCGGGTTTCTTTCCGGGCATCATTCTGTATCTCACTTATTGGTATCCGGCGGCGCGGCGCAGCCAGATGACGGCCTGGTTCATGAGCGCGGTGCCGCTCTCCGGCTTGATCGGCGGGCCGGTGTCGGGCTGGATCCTGCATCACTTCCACGGTCACCACGGCTGGGCCGGGTGGCAATGGCTGTTTGTGCTCGAAGGCCTGCCGGCCGTGGTGCTGGGCATCGTCACCCTGTTTTATTTGGACAACGGCATCAAGCATGCCAAGTGGTTGAGCGCGGACGAGAAAAGCGCGCTGCAGCATGCGCTCGACCAAGAGGCGCAGACCAAACCGGCGCACTCGGCGCTGCAGGGCATGGCCGATCCGCGCGTGTGGCTGATGGCGTTGATCTACTTCTCCGTGGTCATCGGCCTGTATGGCCTGAGCTTCTGGCTGCCGCTGCTGATCAAGTCGACCGGCGTGACCGATCCGCTGACCATCGGCTGGCTGGTCGCGCTGCCTTACGGCGTATCGGTGGTGGCGATGATTCTGGTGGGCCGCAGCTCGGACAAGCGCCATGAGCGTCGCTGGCACGTGGCCATTCCCGCGCTCATCGGCGCCGTGGGTCTGGTGTTGTCCACGTTCTGGAGCACCGACACCACGCTGGCCATGGTGGCGCTGACGCTGGCGACCGTGGGCATCATGGTGGTGCTGCCGCTGTTCTGGGCGTTGCCCAACGCCTTCCTCGCGGGCACCGCGGCGGCGGCGGGTATTGCGCTGATCAACGCGTTGGGCAATCTGGCCGGGTTCTTCGGCCCGTCCATCGTCGGCTGGGTGAAGCAGACCACGCAGAGCACCAACGGCGGCATTCTGGTGCTGGCCGGGTTCATGGTGCTGTGCGCGGTGCTGGTGCTGCTCACGCCGAAAACGCAAAAATAAAAAAGCGCGCGCGAACCGGTCAGATTCGCGCGCGCCTTGCTGCAGCTCGCGGCTGCAGAGGAATCAGAGTTCGACTTGCAGACGGGTGGTGTCCTTCACTTCGTCGATCACGGCGAACGAGCGGGTTTCGCGCACGCCCGGCAGATTGGCGATGACGTTGGCCACAAAAGTCTTGTAGGCCGCCATATCGGCCACGCGCACCTTGAGCAGGTAGTCAAAGTTGCCGGCCACCATATGGCATTCCAGAATTTCCGGGCGCACCTTGATGGCAGACTGGAACGCCGCGAAGCTGTCGGCCACCGAGCGGTCGAGCTGCACTTCGACGAACACCATCAGCCCGGCGCCGAGCAGGTTGGGATTGAGCCGTCCTTCGTAGCCGAGAATGAAGCCGTCACGCGTGAGCCGCTTGACGCGCTCAAGCACGGCGGTGGGCGAAAGATTGACCAGTTGAGCCAGACGCAGATTGGCAATGCGGCCGTCTTCCTGCAGCAGATCGAGCAGGCGACGGTCGATGCGGTCGATGCCGCCAATTTTTTCAGACATGGCGAGCCTCCGCGGTGGGGGTGGGAGACTGCAAGCAAGGCAGTAGAGATTTCATCATGGCGTCGGTGTGAACGGTTGTATTAGTGGAGGTTTGAAATTTAGCGCATCAGTGTCATGCGGGTCGAAGTCTAGTGACAATTGCCTGACAATCACCCCGGTCTATGGGGGGCGACACCCGTAAACAGTGCCTCATTGCCGTGGAATCGGCACCACTTCCGGGTTGATTCGCGACTTAATTTTATACACCGCCCAGATTGAACTGTTCACTAGGAGCCTGTCGGGCTTTGGTCGTCGAAAGCGAAAATGGGGCCCAGCCTGGACAGTTTTTGCCGGATTTGCAGGCCCATAGCCCCGCTATGGGTCAAAAAGCCGGTGAAAAATGGACTGCTGCGCCCCATTTGCAGCCGACGATT
>NZ_JBYCKI010000037.1:0-3336 GCF_057473305.1 Thiomonas sp. TH-17 | reverse complement strand
TCACCAACGGTGAAGTGAAGGGCAAGACCGGTTCGTTGACCGCGCTGCCCATCATCGAAACGCAGGCTGGCGACGTGTCCGCTTTCGTGCCGACCAATGTGATCTCGATTACCGACGGCCAGATCTTCCTCGAAACCGATCTGTTCAACGCCGGTGTGCGTCCCGCCATCAACGCGGGTGTATCGGTATCGCGGGTGGGTGGTGCGGCGCAGACCAAGATCATCAAAAAGCTCTCGGGCGGTATTCGTACCGACCTGGCCCAGTACCGTGAACTGGCTGCGTTCGCGCAGTTCGCCTCCGATTTGGACGAAGCCACCCGCAAGCAGCTCGAGCGTGGTCGTCGCGTGGTCGAACTGCTGAAGCAGCCTCAGTATCAGCCGGCGCAGGTCTGGCAGATGGCGGCTTCGCTCTACTCGGTGAACAACGGCTACCTTGACGACATCGAAGTCAAGCAGGTGCTGCCTTTCGAAAAGGGGTTGCACGATCATCTGCAGACCAAGCACGCCGCCCTGGTGCAAAGCATTGAATCGACCAAGGACCTTTCCAAGGACGACGAAGCCAAGCTCAAGGATGCGATCGCCGAGTTCAAGAAGAACGGTGCGTACTAATTCATTCCATGACGGACAAGACCGAAAGGCCCGCAGCCTGCCGGTCTGACCCAGGAGCAAATCAATGGCTGGAATGAAAGAAATTCGCGTCAAGATCAAGAGCGTGCAAAACACGCGCAAGATCACCAAGGCGATGGAAATGGTGGCGGCCTCCAAGATGCGCAAGGCGCAGGAGCGTATGCGTGCGGCACGGCCTTACGGCGATACCGTGCGCGTCATCGCGGGACATTTGCGCCAGGCCAACCCGGAATACACCCATCCGTTTTTGATCAAGCGCGAACCGATCAAACGCGTGGGCCTCATTCTCGTGACGACCGACAAGGGGCTTTGCGGTGGGTTGAACACCAACATCATCCGCATGGCGCTGGGCCAAATCAAGGAGTGGCAGGCCGCCGGGGTGCAGATTGAGTGCTGCGCCATTGGCAACAAGGGCATGCAGTTGCTGCAGCGCTTGGGCATGAACATCATCTCGCAGGCCGTGCAGCTCGGCGACAAACCTCACCTAGAGAAGCTCATCGGCCCGGTCAAGGTCATGCTCGACGCCTACCAGGAAGGCAAGCTTGATGCGGTCTATCTGGGCTTTAGCCGCTTCGTCAACACCATGAAGCAGGCGCCGGAGATTGAGCCGCTTGTGCCGCTGCCCGCGCACGCACTGGACGCCAAGGCCGGAGATGAAAAGTCCCATAGCTGGGATTACATCTACGAGCCCGACGCCAAGCCGGTGATCGACGCGCTGCTTGTGCGCTACATCGAGGCGCTGATCTACCAGGCCGTGGCGGAAAACATGGCTTGCGAACAATCGGCGCGGATGGTGGCGATGAAGTCGGCCTCCGACAACGCCAAGAGCGTGATCGGTGAGTTGCAGCTTGTCTACAACAAGAGCCGACAGGCAGCCATTACCAAAGAACTTTCGGAAATCGTAAGCGGAGCCGCCGCGGTCTGAACCCCGGCTAACCGAATTGAAACCATTGGAGAGCAATATGACGACGGCTCAAGCGCAAGGCAAAATCGTTCAGTGCATCGGCGCTGTGATCGATATCGAATTTCCCCGTAACGCCATTCCCAAGGTGTATGACGCCCTGGTGCTGGCTGACAACAACGACAGCAGTCTGGCCGAAACGGGCCTGACGTTCGAGGTGCAGCAGCAGATCGGCGATGGCGTGGTGCGCACCATCGCCATGGGTTCGGGCGACGGCCTGCGCCGTGGCATGCTGGTCAACAACACCGGCAATTCCATTCAGGTCCCGGTCGGCCCGGCCGTGCTGGGTCGCATCATGGACGTGCTGGGTCGCCCCATCGACGAAGCGGGCCCGATCGCCACCGACGAACGCCGTTCGATTCACCAGGCTGCGCCGAAGTTCGACGACCTTTCCCCCTCGGTCGACCTGCTCGAAACCGGCATCAAGGTGATCGACCTGGTCTGCCCGTTTGCCAAGGGCGGCAAGGTCGGTCTGTTCGGCGGCGCCGGTGTGGGCAAGACCGTGAACATGATGGAGCTCATCAACAACATCGCCAAGCAGCACAGCGGTCTGTCGGTGTTCGCCGGCGTGGGTGAGCGCACCCGCGAAGGCAACGACTTCTATCACGAAATGAAAGACTCGAACGTCCTCGACAAGGTGGGCATGGTGTTCGGTCAGATGAACGAACCCCCGGGCAACCGCCTGCGCGTGGCGCTCACCGGCCTGACCATGGCCGAGCGTTTCCGCGACGAAGGCCGCGACATTCTGTTCTTCGTCGACAACATCTACCGCTACACCCTGGCTGGCACCGAAGTGTCCGCGCTGCTGGGCCGCATGCCGTCTGCCGTGGGCTATCAGCCGACGCTGGCCGACGAAATGGGCAAGCTGCAAGAACGCATCACCTCCACAAAAACCGGCTCCATCACCTCGATCCAGGCCGTGTACGTGCCCGCGGACGACTTGACCGACCCGTCGCCCGCAACCACCTTCAACCACCTCGACGCCACCGTGGTGCTGAGCCGCGACATCGCCTCGCTGGGCATCTATCCGGCCGTGGACCCGCTGGATTCCACCAGCCGCCAGATCGACCCCAACGTCATCGGTGAAGAGCACTACTCCACCACCCGCGCGGTGCAGGGCATCCTGCAGCGTTACAAGGAACTGCGCGACATCATCGCCATTCTGGGTATGGACGAACTCTCGCCGGAAGACAAGCAGGCCGTGGCCCGCGCCCGCAAGATCCAGCGCTTCCTGTCACAGCCTTTCCACGTGGCCGAAGTGTTCACCGGCTCGCCGGGCAAGTATGTGCCGCTGAAGGAAACCATCCGCGGCTTCAAGATGATCGTCAACGGCGAATGCGACGCCCTGCCCGAGCAGGCGTTCTACATGGTCGGCACCATCGACGAAGCCTTCGAAAAGGCCAAGAAGCTCAACTAAACCAGCGAGCTTGAAGCGATCCAATCCGGCTGACGATGCGAAAGCCCGTCAGCCGGAGCCTGAAACCGCATCACGTTCCGGATTGAAGCCATGAACACCATCCATGTCGACGTCGTCAGTGCCGAAGAGTCCATCTTCTCCGGCGAGGCGCGTTTTGTCGCCCTTCCCGGCGAATCGGGTGAACTGGGCATTCTGCCTGGGCACACCCCGTTGATCACCCGCATCAAGCCCGGTTCGGTGCGCATCGAATTGGTCGAAGCCAATGCCACCGGCAGCAAGGAGGAGTTCGTCTTTGTCGCAGGCGGCATTCTTGAAGTGCAGCCCAAGCGAGT
>NZ_JBYCKI010000036.1:0-4339 GCF_057473305.1 Thiomonas sp. TH-17 | reverse complement strand
TTTGCGTGAGTACCTGCACCAGAATGATGGAACCCGTTGCAGGCGTGTTGACCGGGGGCGTGGTCATGGGAGACGTGCCGATGCCCGCCACATCGACCTTCAGCGCGTGTGCGGCGACATTGACGACGCCCACATTGTTCGTAGGGGCAGACGGCGATGTAGAACTTGGATTGGATGTGGTGCTGCTGGGTGCCGTGGAACTCGGCGTCGTGGAACTCGGAGTCGTGGTGCTCGGCGTCGTGGAACTCGGAGTCGTGGAACTCGGAGTCGTGGTGCTCGGCGTCGTGGAACTCGGAGTCGTGGTGCTCGGAGTCGTAGAACTCGGCGTCGTGGAACTCGGCGTCGTGGAACTCGGAGTCGTGGAACTCGGAGTCGTGGAACTCGGAGTCGTGGAACTCGGGGTCGTGGAACTCGGGGTCGTGGAACTCGGAGTCGTGGAACTCGGAGTCGTAGAACTCGGGGTCGTAGAACTCGGGGTCGTAGAACTCGGCGTCGTGGCGGAGTTTGGATCCGCCGATGGGTTGGCGGTCGAACTACCTCCACCGCCACACCCCGTCAGCAGCAAGGCACCGAGGAGCAGGGCGGGGAGGGGAAATACAACAAAGCGTCGTGTCAAAGTTTTGATGGGCATGACGGTGTCCTCGTTAAGCGAACTGCTGGCAATGAGACCGATGTGCGTTCAGCAGGCCTGCGCTAGCCGTGCGCTACTTTTTTTGCGGATGGGTGCATGGTAAGCATTTGATTTGACTTGCAAGCCCAAGCGATTGCGGTGTCGATGGCCCGGGGCAGCGCCAATTGGCTGATCCTTGCAGAAACGCTCACTTACATCCCTGCTTTGCGCTGCATCAAAACTGCGTGCTAGAGTGTGTTCAGGCTCTTTTGAGCTAGGCCCTTCTAAAGCCGCAATCCGCCAATCGGGCAGCCCGAGCCGCGGAAGGATGTTTTCCCACTGAGCGCCGGGGTGCCCGGCAGACTGTGAGCGCATATGTTGATGCAGAAATTCAAAGCCAATTCCTATCTCTTCGGCGGCAATGCCCCGTATGTCGAAGAGATGTACGAGAGCTATCTCTCCAATCCCGGTTCGGTTCCCGACCATTGGCGCGAATACTTCGATGCGCTGCAACATGTGCCCGCGCTCGACGGCAGCAATGCGCGCGATGTGCCACATGCTCCTGTGGTGTCGGCCTTTGCCGAGCGCGCCAAATCCGGCCCGATCCGCACCTTGCAAGCGGTGGCCGATGGTGATCTAGCGCGTAAACGGGTTGCCGCGCAGCAACTGATTGCCGCTTACCGCAATGTGGGCGTGCGCTGGGCCGATCTCGACCCGCTCAAACGCACCGAGCGGCCGAATATTCCCGATCTCGATCCGTCGTTCTACGGCTTCACAGATGCCGATCTGGAAACCGTGTTCAACGTCAGTAACACCTTTTTCGATCGCGAGAATCTGTCGCTGCGCGAACTGCTCAACAACCTGCACGAAACCTACTGTGGCTCACTGGGCGCCGAGTTCATGTACCTCAGCGATCAGGACCAGAAACGCTGGTGGCAACAGCGGCTGGAGTCCACCCGAACGCGTCCGGATGTCGATGCCGAGGCGAAAAAGCATTTGCTTGAACGGTTGACTGCTGCCGAAGGGCTGGAGCGCTATCTGGCGACCAAATATGTTGGCCAGAAGCGTTTTTCGCTCGAAGGCGGCGAGGGCTTCATCGTCTCGATGGACACGCTGGTGCAGCGCGCGGGCGCGCTGGGCATCCAGGAAGTCGTCATCGGCATGGCGCACCGCGGCCGCCTCAATGTGCTGGTCAACACTCTGGGCAAACGGCCGCAGGACTTGTTCGACGAGTTCGAGGGCAAGCACGCTGACGATCTGCCGTCCGGCGACGTGAAGTATCACCAGGGCTTTTCCAGCGATGTGTCCACGCCTGGCGGGCCGGTGCATTTGAGCCTGGCGTTCAACCCGTCCCATCTCGAAATCGTCAATCCGGTGATCGAAGGTTCCACCCGGGCGCGGCTGGATCGGCGCGGCGACGCGCTCGGCGAAACCGTGCTGCCGGTGCTGGTGCATGGCGACGCGTCGTTTGCCGGGCAGGGCGTGGTGATGGAAACTCTGGCGCTGGCGCAGACCCGTGGCTACACCACGGGCGGCACGGTGCACATCGTGATCAACAATCAGATCGGCTTCACCACGTCCGATCCGCGCGATACGCGCTCCACGCTGTATTGCACCGACGTGGCGAAAATGATCGAGGCGCCCATCCTGCATGTGAATGGCGACGATCCTGAGAGCGTGGCCTTTGCGACCAGTCTGGCGCTCGACTACCGCAAACAGTTCCATCACGACGTGGTGTTGGATATCGTTTGCTTCCGCAAACTGGGCCACAACGAGCAGGACACCCCCGCCGTCACCCAGCCGCTGATGTACAAAAAGATCGCGGCGCATCCGGGCGCGCGTAAGGTTTATGCAGACCGTCTCGTGAGCCAAGGGGTGATCGCCGCGGCGGATGCCGATCAGTTGGTGCACGAATTCCGCGCTGAAATGGAGTCGGGCGTCAGCCTGGAGCCGGTACTCACCAACTATAAGAGCAAGTACGCGGTCGACTGGTCGCCCTACCTCAACCGTCGCTGGACCGACAGCGCCGACACGGCCCTGCCGATGACCGAGCTCAAGCGGCTGGCCGAGCGCATCACGACCATTCCGCCGGATTTCAAGCTGCATCCGCTGGTGGAAAAGGTGATTGCCGACCGCGCCAAGATGGGCCGCGGCGAAATGCCGCTGGATTGGGGCATGGGCGAACACATGGCCTTCGCCTCGCTGGTGTCCAACGGGTTTCCTGTGCGACTGTCGGGCGAAGACAGCGGTCGCGGCACGTTCAGCCATCGCCACTCGGTGCTGCACGACCAAAGCCGCGAAAAGTGGGACGTCGGCACCTACATCCCGCTGCAGAACGTCGCCGAAGGGCAGGCGCCGTTCACCGTGATCGACTCCATTCTGTCGGAAGAAGCCGTGCTCGGCTTCGAGTATGGCTACTCCACCGCCGACCCCCGCACCCTGGTGATCTGGGAGGCTCAGTTTGGCGACTTCGCCAATGGTGCGCAGGTGCTGATCGACCAGTTCATCTCGGCTGGCGAAGTGAAGTGGGGCCGCGCCTGCGGCCTGACGCTGTTGCTGCCGCACGGCTACGAAGGGCAGGGGCCGGAGCACTCATCGGCGCGTCTGGAGCGCTATCTGCAGCTTTGCGCCGAAACCAATATGCAGGTCTGCCAGCCGACCAACCCGTCGCAGATTTTTCATCTGCTGCGGCGGCAGATGCTGCGGCCCTTCCGCAAGCCGCTCATCATCATGACGCCCAAGTCTCTGCTGCGGCACCCGCATGCCAAGTCGCCGCTATCTGATCTGGCGAACAGCCGCTTCGAGGTCGTAATGCCCGAGGTGGAAGAACTGCAGGCCGATAAAGTCAAGCGCATCGTCGCCTGCACCGGGCGGGTGTATTACGACCTGCTCTCGGCGCGTACCGAGCGCAAGATCGACGATGTGGCCATCATTCGCCTGGAGCAGCTCTATCCCTTCCCGCACAAGGCCTTTGCGGCTGAAGTCAAGCGCTACCCCAATGCGCGCGACATCGTGTGGTGCCAGGACGAGCCGCAGAATCAGGGAGCGTGGTTCTTTGTACAGCATCACATCCACGAAAACATGCTCGAAGGGCAGAAGCTCGGTTACGCCGGACGGCCCGCCTCCGCATCGACCGCGGTGGGCTACTACGCCAAACATGCCGAGCAGCAAAAGGAGCTTCTGAGCGCGGCCTTCGGCAAGCTCAAGGGCTATGTGCTGACGCGCTGATTGATGACGGGCGGCGCGTGTACCAGCCGCCCTGAAACCCACAAAAAATCCTCTGACACCGTTCACTGGCTGCGCAGTTTTCTTCACGCGGCCACCTTAAAAATACCGGAATCCATCATGGCGCTGATCGACATCAAAGTTCCCCAACTCTCCGAATCCGTGGCGGAAGCCACCCTGCTGACCTGGAAGAAAAAGCCAGGCGAACCCGTGGCGCAGGATGAAATCCTGATTGAAATCGAGACCGACAAAGTGGTGCTCGAAGTGCCTGCACCCGAAGCCGGGGTGATGGCGCAGATCGTCAAGAACGACGGCGCGTCGGTGACCAGCGACGAAGTCATCGCCAAGATCGACACTGAAGCCAAACCGCAAACCAGTCCCTTGCCCGTGGCGCCAGTCAAGGCGGCTGAACCGGCTGCTCCGGCTCCGGCTCCGGCTCCGGCTCCGGCTCCGGCTCCGGCTCCGGCTCCGGCTCCGGCTCCGGCTCCGGCTCCGGCTCCGGCT
>NZ_JBYCKI010000035.1:0-5220 GCF_057473305.1 Thiomonas sp. TH-17 | reverse complement strand
GTCGTCGGGCTGGGATTCCAGCCGCAGCAACTGGTCTTGGGCCTGGCTCAGCAGCTCGCGCGATTCGGCGAGAAATTCCAGCAGGATGTCGTTGTCCATGATGGTGGGCGGAAGGTTTCAGATGCCGAGGTCGCGCAGCAGGGCGTCCACGTCATCCTGGGCAAAAGAGGGCCCGGCGTAGGCGGGAACCCCGTTGAGCGGCGCGGCGCTGTCGGTCGCCGGGGGCGGTGCCTCGGCAGTGGCCGCCGGTTCGAGATGCGGGCCGAGTTGTTCGACGGCGGCACGGATGCGCTGCTCCACCGCCTGCAGCAGGTGAATGGTTTTTTTCAGCCGCTGGCCGGCCAGATCCTGGCCCTGCTGGCTGGCGAGAATGGTGTGGAACTGTTGCTCCAGGCGGTCGAGGCGCTCGTCGATGAAGCCGCCATGCGTGGCGCGGATGGCGGCGATTTCGGAGAAACCGTTTTCCACCGCTTCGAGCGTGGCCATGGCCTGGGTCTCGGTCAGCCGCAGCGCTTCTTCGAGCGGATGACTGGCCTCCGGCAGATCGCTGGAAGCGACCATGATGCGGCGCACGCCTTCGTGCAGCAGGGCGTCGGCCTCGGTGAGCTTGTGCAGCGCAAGGGTGGAGGCCCCCACGCTCGCTGAGGCTCGCTGCCCCCCGAGGGGGCTGCCCCCGTCTTGGGTCGGCCCTGCGACGGGGGTGGCGGGGTCGCGGTTCATTGCGCTGCTCCCGCAGCCGCGTTGAGCCGCGCCATGATGGCGTCGAGTTTTTCTTTCAGGGTCTGTGCGGTGAAGGGTTTGACGATGTAGCCGTTCACCCCAGCCTGGGCCGCGGCGACGATGTTTTCTTTCTTCGCTTCGGCGGTGACCATGAGCACGGGCAGGCTGCGGATGGCCGGGTTGTCGCTGGCGCGGATGAGCTTGAGCAGATCGATGCCCTGCATCACCGGCATGTTCCAGTCGGTGACGACGAACTCGATGCCGCCGGCCTGCAGTCGTCGCCAGGCTTCTTCGCCGTTTTCCGCCTCGTCGATATTGCCGCTCACATAGCCGGTCTGCATCAGCAGGCCGCGCACGATGCGGCGCATGGTGGGAAAGTCGTCAACAACCAGGAATTTCAAGGTGGGCCTCGCGATGGTTTTGTCTTGCGTTTGAAGTAACGGCACGCGGGGCGCGAACTTGAATCGCGTGGCCTGCGCGGCGACGGAAATCAAGGGGGACTTGTTTCAGGTCAACGGGATCGAAGGTTTCGCTTGCCTGCCCTTGGCTTCGATCAATAGCATGGCTCCCCATGTATGAAAAGTTGAATATCTCAGCCGAGCCGCCAGCGCCCGCCGAGCAGCAGGCAGCCTTGCGTGCGCTGCTTGCTGCGGTTCAGCCCGATCTGAATGGGGTGGTGGAGGCTTTCATCCGGCAGTTCTACGACGAGCTGCTCAAGGAGACCCGGTTTTCGCGCGTGCTCAAGTTGTTGTCGGAGGCCGAGTTTTCGCGTCTGCGCGGCAACCAGGAGCGTCATCTGCGCAGCCTGTTTGTGAGCAGCAGCGAAGCCTCGGTGCGGGTGGCGCGGCATGTGGGGCGGGTGCACGCGCTCATCGGACTCGATGCGTCGTGGCTGGTCGAGGCTTACGGGCTGTACACCCGCTTGCTGATCAGCCACTTTGCGGCGTGGGTCGAGCCGTCCGAGCGGGCGGCTTTGCTGCGCTACTTCATCACCCGCCTGCAAGACGAGTTGCAGTGGCAGATCGAGGGGCATGAAGACATCGTCCGTCAGTTCGACGCGGCGCTGGTTCGCATTGACGCGGCCATTCTCACGGCGCACACCCTCAGCGATCTGTTGCGCGCCGTGCTCGGGGCGCTGGAAAACATCGAGGGTGTGCTGGCGGGCACGATCGGGCGGCCCGATGCGGCAGGCGTGGTTCAGTTCGAGCACGCCTTTGGCAGCCGCTTCAAGTCGCTCTACCTCGACCGCATCGACTCGGGCGAAGCCGCGTTCACCACGGTGCGCGGCGATGCGGCGGAAGGGCTGGGCGTCTCGGGCCGCGCCTGGCGCAGCCGCGAGGTGCAGTACACCGCGTCGTATGCCTGCGATCCGGCAATCCTGCCCTGGAAGAAGGAGGCGGACGAACTGGGCGTGCGCAGCGCCGTGTCCATTCCCATTCTCGACGCTTCAGGCCAGCCGATTGCGCTGATGGATCTTTACAGCAGCTATCCCGGCTTTTTCACCAGCTCGACGCGCCGGGTATTCGTCGAGCATCTGCAAAAGGTGCTGGGCCTGGCGTTTGCCCGTTATGCGCATAGTCCTTCGGGCGTGGTGCCTTACGCACGGCGGCAGTTCTATGTCGATCTGCTCGATCATTCGGGCCTGCAGATGCAGTATCAGCCCGTGGTCAACCTCAAGACAGGCCGGCCCGAGAAATTCGAGGCGCTCGCGCGGCTGCAACGGCGCGATGGCGGCGGGCTGATCGCGCCGGGTGAGTTTCTGCCCGTGTTGGGCGCGCTCGATATGTGGCGCCTGTTCAGCCTGGGCCTGGAGCAGGCCTTGCATGCCCGGCAGCGCTGGGCGCAGCAAGGCATTGATCTCGATGTGTCGGTGAACATGCCGCCGGTGGCGCTGAGCGATCCGCGTTATGTGGAGCGGGTGGAGCAACTGCTGCACAGCCATGCGCTCGAACCGCGCCGCCTCACCCTGGAATTGCTGGAAAGCAGCGATCTCGACATTTCGGAGCGCCGCGACGCGCTGCTGGGGCGGTTTCGCGCCACTGGCGTGCGTCTGGCCGAAGACGATCTCGGCTCAGGCTACAGCTCGCTGCTGCGGCTCGACAGCTTTGCGTTCGACGAGGTGAAGATCGACCAGGGCCTGCTGGGCGGACTGGGTAAGGCGCCGCGCCGGGCGCTCGACTTCATTCAGCATCTCACCCGGCTGGCGCACGATCTGGGCAGCAAGGTCGTGGTCGAAGGGCTGGAGTCGGCCGGGCTGGTGGAGGCGGCCATCATTTTGCAGGCCGACGCGGGGCAAGGCTACGGGCTGGCTCGCCCCATGCCCGCCGACGCGGTGGTGGACTGGGTGCGCGGATTTCATCTGACGATCAACCGCGATCATCCCCGCACGGCCCTGGGCATCTATGCGGCCCACCTGTTGTGGGAGCGGCGGCTGGCCTATATGACGCCCTGGCCCGACGCGCTACCGCTCGCGGCGCGCGCCGCCACCGCCTTGCACCATTACATCGAGGTGGAGGGGCTGGAGGGCAGGCCGCTGCACCTGGCCTACCAGCGCCTCATCAGCGCGCTGAGCGAGGGGCTGGAGACGCCGGCATTCGCCCGCGCGCAGGAAGACATGCGTCGGCAGCTCGATCTGCTGGTGCGCGCCGAACTGGGGCGGTAAGAGGGCGACAAGGGGGCATTCAGCGGGAATTGCCAAAAAAGTCACACTTGCCCTAAAGTTCCGTAAAAGCGTGACGTTGAGCACTCCAACAGGAGAGAATGCCCCCATGATCCCCATCCAGAATTCCCCCCTTTCCAGCGCCTCGACTGCCGTTAGCGGTTCGGCCGCGGCGTCGCGGCGCGCGGGCTCGGTTGCCAATCCGGCTGTAAATCCGTCAGGCGCGGCAGCTACCGAACAGGTCTCCATCTCGGGGGCCGGGCAGATGCTCAACCTCGCGAGCACGCAAGGCGCCACGCCTCCGGCCAGCGACGCGCGCATCAGCGAACTGCAAAACGCCATCCGCAGCGGTCAATATGTGGTTGACCCGCAGCGCATCGCCGGTGGCCTGTTGCAAGACAGCCAGGCACTGATCGGCGCGAGCAAGTCTGGTTCCAACTAATCTGAACCCACCATGCAGCAGTCGGTCGATTCTCTCCTTCGCCTGCAACTCGACAAGTTGCAGGCTTTTGACCGCTTGCTGATTGAAGAGCACGCCTGCCTGCTGCGCGCCGCTGCGGATCAACTGCCGGCACTGACCGAGCAGAAAAACAGCCTCCTGGCCGAGATCGACGCGCTGGAGCGCGAGCGCATCATGCAGTTTGGCGCGCAGACCGAAGCGGTCATCAACCCCTTGTGGAGCGCGGTTCAAACCCTGGCGCGGAGCATCGCCGAGGCCAATCAGCGCAACGGCGCCATGATCTCGGCGCTGGTGCGCAGCACCGAAGGGGCCTTGCAAATTTTGCGCGGCAACGCTGAAGGCGTCGATCTCTACGGCGCCCACGGCCAGGGCCAGCCCGGCAGCGGCCCTGTTCGCCTGCAGGTCAGCGCTTAACAATCGTCCCGCCGGGTTCGATGCATGCTCATTCTGACGCGCCGCCCCGGTGAAGCCATCCGCATCGGGGACGACATCCGCCTGGTCGTGCTGCAGTCCGCGCCCGGCAAGGTGCGCCTCGGCATTGAGGGCCCGCTCGACCTGCGCATTCTGCGCGAAGAACTCTATGCCCAGATCAGCCAGGGCAACCAGGCTGCGGTGGCACCGCAAGGGCTGTCTCTGGCGCATTGGGTTTCTGGGACGGTTGACGTCCCGGTTGACTTGTCCCCTCATGGAGAGTCGCGTTGAGCCCCGCCCAGCCTGAATCGGTCACGACGAGCGCGCTTGCGCAAACCAGCGCGGCGCCGTGCAACGCAATGGAAGTGGCCACGCGCTTCGGCTTGCTTCCCGTTGCGCAACATCAAATCTGGACGGTGCCGTCGCCGCTGCCGGGATTCGAGACCCTGCAGCGCTTTGTGCTCATCGGTCTGCAAACCGAGCAGCCCTTCTTGTGGCTGCAGTCGCTCGACGATGCGGGGGTGAGTTTTCTGCTGGCGCCAGCAGCGCATTTTGGTTTGCGCTATGCGCAGATCGACGCGCAATCCCTGCCCATGGTGATGGTGCTTCTGCCCACGCAGAGTGGGCAGCCGCTGCGCGCGCACGGACAGGCGCCCTTGGTGTTTGACGCGCAGATGGGGCAGTTCGAGCAGCACATCGTTGAGGCTTCCGAGGTGGAAGGCGATGGTGTTTTCGCTCACCAAACTGAAGTGCTCGCGCCGCCAGGGCTGATGTCGCGCCTGCTGGCGCTGAATCCGCAGTAACGAGAACGCTAACGAGGCCGCAGTAGCCAAGCAGCAGCAAGGGCGGCGCCGGGCTGCCGCCCGGTTCAGCGCCGAGCGTCTCTCAGCAGTTCGCGGTCGCGCCGCTGGACATACTGTTGCAGGCGCTGCTCGAAGGCCGGGGCCATGTTCAGAAACTGAATGCCGAG
>NZ_JBYCKI010000034.1:0-6333 GCF_057473305.1 Thiomonas sp. TH-17 | reverse complement strand
GCGGCCAAGGAGATTGGCGATCTGGCGACTTCGACGGTGAAGCAGGCGGATGCCGCAGGCAGCTTGATTGCGCAGATGGCACCCAATATCTCCAAGACTTCGGATCTGGTGCAGGAGATCACGGCGGCCTCCGAAGAGCAGTCCACGGGCATGCAGCAGATCAATCAGGCGGTGGCGCAGCTCTCGGCGGTGACGCAGCAGAACGCTTCGGCTTCGGAAGAGCTCGCGGCCACGGCTGAAGAAATGAATGCGCAGGCGCAGGCTTTGCAGGAAAGCATGCTGCAGTTCAGATTGGCTTGAGGGCCAGCGGATCAAGCCAATCGCCGGGCGCGCTCGGTCGGGCTGACGATGTCGGTCAGGCGAATGCCGAACTTGTCATTCACCAGCACGACTTCGCCGCGCGCGATGAGAAAGCCGTTGACCAGCACATCCATCGGTTCGCCGGCGAGCCGGTCGAGATCGACCACTGAGCCTTGCGCCAGTTGCAGCAGTTCGCGAATCTGGATTTTGGTGCGGCCCAGTTCCACCGAAAGCGTGACGGGGATGTCCATCACCAGATCGAGCTGGTTGTTGGGCGCGCCGCCGCCCTGGTCGGCGCGAAGTTCGGCGAAGGGGGCGGGTTGCACCTTGGGCGGCTCTGCCGGGGCGGCCTCAGGCTCGGCGGCAACGCCCTGCTCCGCCATGGCTTCGCCCCAGTCCGCCAGATCGTCGGCGGCTGCGGTGTCGGTGGAGGTGTCTTCTGCCATGGAATGTCCTGCGGTATGAGGGATCGGAATCAGTGCGCGCCGTGCGCCAGGAGTTGCGCCTTCTCGGGCGCCTCCGGGAAAAGCTGCTGGCGAATCTTGAGCGCCATCTTGTCTTCATGCCGCCCATACTCGCCCAGCAGCACGGGAATGCCGTCCACGCGGGCAATCACGGTGTCGGGCATGTCCACCGGCAGGACATCGCCGACCCGCAGACTCAGCAGTTCGCGCACCAGTATTTGCCGTTGCAGCAGTTCGACGCGCATTTCCACTTCGGCCTCGCGCATTTCAGTCTGCAAGGCCTTGACCCAGCGGTGATCGACCTCGCTGCGGTCGGTGGTCATGCCGGTGGTGAGCTGATCGCGGATGGGCTCGACCATGCTGTACGGGATGCACACGTGCAGGCTGCCGCCGCCGCCCTCGATCTCGACATCGAAGGTGGAGACAATGACCACCTCGGTCGGGGTGGCGATGTTGACGAACTGCGGGTTGACTTCGGAGCGCGTGAGCTCGGGCTCCAGCGGCAGCACGGGCGCCCAGGCGGTTTTGTATTCCTTGAACACCATGTCGAGCATGCGCTTGATGATGCGCTGCTCCAGCGCGGTGAAGTCGCGGCCCTCGATGCGGGCGTGAAATCGGCCATCACCGCCAAAAAAATTGTCGATCACACTGAAAATCAGCCGCGGGTCGAAGATGAACAGCGCGGTTCCGCGCAAGGGTTTCATCTGCACCAGATTGAGATTGCTGGGCACAACCAGGCCGCGAATGAACTCGTTGTACTTGGTCAGCTTCACAGACGACACCGAGATTTCAGAGGCGCGCCGCAGAAAGTTGAACAGGCTCACCCGCCACAAACGGGCGAAGCGTTCGTTGATGACCTCCAGCGTGGGCATGCGCCCGCGCACGATGCGGTCCTGGCTGGCCAGGTCGTAAGGACGCACGCCGCCCTCGTCCGCCGCCTCCGGCTCGGCCGTCGGCGCATCGCCCGAAATGCCGCCGAACAGCGCGTCGACTTCGTCTTGGGAGAGGACGTCTTGAACCATGTCAGTTCCGCACGGCCGTTCCGAAGCAACGGGCAATGCCCTCGGGGAGCAGCGAGCAAAGCGAGCTTGGAGGCTGTTTCATTTCACTGCACCACGAAAGCGGTGAAAAATACGCCGTCGATCGGCGCCCCGTCATGACCATGCGCAGCGGCAGCCGCGCCGCCCCCGCCGCCATGACCCTCTCCCGCCGCAGCCACCGCAGGCGCGCCTGCGAGTACCTTGTTCACCGAGTGCAGGATGTCTTCGCGCAGGTGATCGCGCCCTTCCACCGAATCGACTTTGTCGATCGACTGGGCCGCGAGAATGCGCAGAATGTTGTTGCGGAGTTCGGGCGTCATGAGCTTGACCTTGCCTTCAACCGAAGGATCGTATGTCTTGAGATCGATCTTGACCTGCAGGTAATGCACCGAGCCGTCGGTACTCTGCAGATTGGTGACAAACGGCTCCATGCTGATGAAACGCATGTTCTTCGCCTTCTCGGCCGCAGCCTGCGCAGCCACTTCGGCCGCCGTGGGCACTGCCTTGGGTTTCATCAGAAAAAATGCCGCGGCGCCGCCTCCGGCCATCAGCACGATCACCGCCACCAGAATGATGATGATCAACTTGGTCTTGCCGCCGCCCTTTTCCTTGGCTTTGGCCTCTTGTTCCGCCATACCCCGCTCCCGATGTGCTGATTGGGGTGCGCACGCTGCGCACCCTTTGCGCGTGAAGGACGATCAATGCCTTTTCACTGCAGGGTTTAACGACACAAGGGCGGGGTTTTTGAAGGGGCGCCGCTCCGTGCAGCACACCGGCCGCAGCCTGAAAGACTCCCAGGTTTTCACACATAGGTGTTCACCAGTCCCTGCTGCCAGCGCAAGACCTGCGCGGCAGAAGCGCCAATAGCGCCGCCTGCGGCGATGTCGGCAATCGCGCTCGATCCCGACGTGCCACGCTGCGAGCGCGCCTGCTGGCGATCGCCCTGCCCGCCTTGTGTGCCGACGGAAGTCTGGCCGAGCGACAGCCCGGCGTCGGCAAACACATCGCGCAGTTGCGGCAGCGCCGCCTCGACCGCCTGCCGCACCACGGCATGCGCGGAGACAAACTGCGCCTGAATCTGGCCATCGTGCATCTGCAGATGGACTTCGAGCGGCCCGAGCTGCGGCGGATTGAGATGCAGCGTGGCGAATTGCTGCTGCCCCTGTGCTGCCAGCAAGACCTGCTGATTCATCGCCTGCCCCCAGTCGGGCGAACCCATATGGGCGGGCACCGTAGCCGCCCAGACCGCCTGCGAGACCGGGTTGGCCTGCGGCATACCCACGGTCAACGCCTGCCCGATCTGGGTGGGTGAGGTCACCGACGGGCTTGAGTCGGCATGGTTCGACGGCGAGGCCTGCAGGGCCGAAAGGTCTGAAGCCGGGGTGATGGCCTGATGCAGGGCCGCGAATCGGCTGGGCTGTGCGGCGTCGGCAGCGTTGCCCGCCAGGTTCTGCATCCACGCGGGCAGGCTCTCGGCGGTTTTGATCATGCCGCCCGCCTGCGCTCCCGCGCGCCCAAAGTTCGCCTGCCGGTCTGTCAGCGGGTCGTTCTGCGGTCGGGCCAGTAGAGCAGAGGTCGGCAAGGTTTTGGCGTCCTTGGTCTCAGTCGCAACCGCTGTGCCAGCCGAGGCGACAACAGGCGCCTGAAGCATGGCGGCGAGCACGGGGCCAGGTACGGCTGCCGGGCTGGCATCCTTCGACGCGGTCTTGCGGTCGTCCTGCGGCAAGTTTTTGCCGCTTTGCGATGCCGCCATTGCCGCTTCGAGCACCCCGCTGGCCTGGAGGGCAGAAGCCGATGCGCTCGCATTCGCGGCCTCAGAATCTTGTGATGGCGCGGATGACTGCGCCTGAGGCGAATCGGCCTTGCCCCGCGCCTGAGCGGCAACTTTTGCGTCTGAAGACGGCGCCTCGGTCGGCTTCTGCGCCTTTGCCGAGCCTGCTGAAGCGGATGACGATGGTGCGCCCTTGCCCGCCCGCGAAAGCGCGTCGGAAAAGCGTGGCCCGGTCTCGCCCTGAGAAGCTGGAGCACCGGCCGACATTGATTCGGCGGACGGCGCAGCGGGAGTGGACACGACAGGAACGATCAGCGGCATGATGGCGGCTCAAACGAGTAGATACCCGTTCTAAGCAAAACCTGCGCCAGCCTGACTAACTGATTTTTCGACTTCAGAAATCAGACCGCTGCTGCGAGCTGGGCAGGAATTGCGACGCTCGCCGTACCGCCCATTCCTGCAGGTTTTTCAGGGCGCTGGCCTTTTGTCCCTGGCGCTTTTGCGCCTGATGCTGGTCGATCAGCACCTCGAACGCCTTTTCGCGCTGGCGCGCCGCCGTCCATTGCCCCATGAGTTCGGTCAGGACGAGCTGCTGACGGTTGAGTTCGACTTTCTGCGCGGTGATGGCCGATTCGATGCGATCGACAAAACCGCGAAGGTCGCGCACCTGACTCCAGGCGGTACCGACGGCGCCCAGGGTCTGGATCTGTTCACGATATTGCGCGGCATAGCTTTCAAGCTGTGCGAGCTTCGCCTGCGCGGCTCGAAGAATGTCCTGCTGTTTACCCACGAGTTGGCCCGCATTCTCACTGGCCTCTACGGCTTGCGCATGCAAAGCCTGAAGGGTCTCCAGCCGCTGCGGGCTAAGGGTGTTGTTGTAGGTCATGCGCTGGGGGCTGAATTTGATTCAGGCAAAGTGTAAACCTTGCATTGAGCAGGCCGGCGATTTCTCGGCCGAAATCGTCAAAAACCTGACAGCTCCGGGATGTAGGGCGTCATCAGATCGGCCAGTTCTTGTCGGCTCTGGGTCAGGCCGACGGCGGCGTGCATGTCCTGAATCAAAAACTCGCGGATGCCGGCGTGCGCCTGCACCGCCTGGTCGAGCTGCAGATCGGCGCCCGGGGTGTAGGCGCCCACGGCGATGAGGTCTTGCTGGCTTGCGTAGCGCGATTGCATTTCCTTGAGCTTCTGCATGCGCCGAAGTTCCAGCGGGCTGGCGATGGCCGGCATCACGCGGCTGATCGACGCCTGCAGGTCGATAGCCGGAAAATGCGCCTGCTCGGCCAGACGGCGGCTGAGCACGATGTGGCCGTCGAGAATGGCGCGCACGTTGTCGGCTACCGGGTCTTGCTGGTCGTCGCCCTCCATCAGCACGGTGTAGAACGCGGTGATGCTGCCGCCGCCCTCCGGCCCGTTGCCCGCGCGCTCCACCAGCGCCGGCAGCTTGGCGAACACCGAGGGCGGAAAACCGCGCGCCGCCGGGGGTTCGCCTGCGGCCAGCGCCACTTCGCGCAGCGCCAGGGCGTAGCGGGTGACCGAATCCATCAGCAGCAGCACGTTCAGCCCCTTGTCGCGGTAATACTCGGCCATCGCGGTGGCCAGACGCGCGCCGCGAATGCGGGTCAGCGCCGGAGCGTCAGCCGGGGCGGCCACCACGACGGCCCTGCTGCGCCCTTCCACGCCCAGAATGTCTTCGATGAACTCTTTGACCTCACGGCCCCGCTCGCCGATGAGGCCCACCACGATGACGTCGGCATTGGTGTTGCGCGCCATCATGCCCAGCAGCACGCTCTTGCCCACGCCGCTGCCCGCGAACAGCCCCATACGCGCGCCACGGCCCACGGTGAACAGCGCATTGATCGCGCGCACGCCCACGTCGAGCGGCTGGCGCACCAGCGCCCGGCCCAGCGGGTTGATCTGCTGGGTCGACAAGGTGGTGTAGTGAGACGCCAGCAGCGCGCCGTCGCCGTCAAGCGGGCGGCCGTTGCCGTCGAGCACGCGCCCGAGCAGCTCGGGCCCGACGGGAATGCGAATATCGCCCGGCACGGGATGCACCCGCGCCCCCGGCGTGAGGCCCTGCACTTCGCCTAGCGCCATGAGCTGCACATGATCGCCGTTGAAACCCACCACTTCGGCGTCGATGACGCGGTTCTGCTCGGTGCTGATGCGACAACGCTCGCCCAGACTGGCCTCCAGCCCCTGCGCCTCGAGAATGAGCCCCCGCACCCGCACCAGGCTGCCGCTGTACACCAGAGGCAAAGGCCCGCCCGATTGCAGGCGATGCTGCAAGGTTTGCAGATGGCGCGATACCTGGGCCAGACTCATTGCAGCCCCCTCATTGCAGCCCTTCCTCGAACAGCCGGGTCATGATCTGCCGCCAGCGCTCTTCAATGCGCAGATCGAGTTCGCTCACCGCCTCGCGCGAGCGCGTGCGCCAGCGGCGGTCGGGCGTGGCGGTCTGCCCCGGCGCGGCCGCAGCCACGATCAGATCGCCGCGCTGCAGGGCGTCGTCCGCCAGCAGGGTCACGCCACTGGTTTCGAGGTCGGGCGCGGCGCTGCGCAACACGTCCAGATCAAGCGAATGAAGCCGTACCGAAGGCGCCCCGGCCTGCGCCGGAAAGGTCGCCAGCGCCTTGCGCACAATGGGCAGCAGCGCTTCGGGCTGCGTGCGCAGTTCATGCAGGATGACCTGCCGCGCCAGTTCCAGCGCCAGCGCCACCAGCGCCGTCTCGGCCTCGGCGTCGAGCGCGGCCACGGG
>NZ_JBYCKI010000033.1:0-3826 GCF_057473305.1 Thiomonas sp. TH-17 | reverse complement strand
GGCGGCACCGAGGCCATCGTGCCTTCGATGAGTTTGAGCAAAGCCTGCTGCACGCCCTCGCCCGACACATCCCGCGTGATGCTGGGGTTGTCCGATTTGCGGGAGATCTTGTCGATCTCGTCGATGTAGACGATGCCGCGCTGCGCCCGCTCGATTTCGTAGTTGCAGTTCTGCAGCAGCTTTTGAATGATGTTCTCAACGTCTTCGCCCACATAACCGGCTTCGGTCAGCGTCGTGGCGTCGGCGATGACAAAGGGCACGTTGAGCAAGCGGGCCAGCGTCTGCGCCAGCAGGGTCTTGCCAGAACCCGTAGGACCCACCAGAAGAATGTTGCTCTTGGCCAGCTCGACCTCGCTGGTCTGGCCGATGTGCTTGAGCCGTTTGTAGTGGTTGTACACCGCGACGGCCAGAATGCGTTTGGCCGCCTCCTGCCCGATCACATACTGATCGAGAATGGCCTTGATTTCAGACGGCGTCGGCAAATCGGAGTTCACCACCTTGCCGTTGGCGTCCGTTGCAGTCACTTCATCGCGAATGATCTCGTTGCACAGGTCGATGCACTCGTCGCAGATAAAGACCGAAGGGCCGGCGATGAGTTTCTTGACCTCGTGCTGGCTCTTTCCGCAAAACGAGCAGTACAGGGTCTTTTCACCGGAAGATGTTTTTTTCTCAGCCATGGACGTGTATCTACTTTGAGGGTCGGAATCAGGAGCGCTTGGCGATGACTTCGTCGATCAGGCCATAGTCCTTGGCCTCGTCGGCCGACATGAAAAAGTCGCGTTCCGTGTCGATGCCAATTTTTTCCAGCGTTTGTCCCGTACGCTCGGCAAGAATGCCGTTGAGTCTTTCGCGCAGATAGAGAATTTCGCGCGCCTGAATCTCGATGTCCGTCGCCTGGCCCTGCGCCCCGCCGGAGGGTTGATGAATCATGATGCGCGAATTGGGCAGCGAATAACGCTTGCCCTTTGCGCCGGCCGCCATCAGGAAGGCGCCCATGCTGGCGGCAATGCCGGTGCACAAGGTGGACACGTCGGGTTTGATGAACTGCATGGTGTCGAAAATCGCCATGCCGGCAGACACCGACCCACCGGGCGAATTGATATAGAGCGAAATATCCTTGTCGGGGTTTTCCGACTCGAGAAACAGCAATTGCGCCACGACCAGATTGGCCATCTGATCGTTGATGGGGCCGACCAGAAAAATCACCCGCTCGCGCAGCAGGCGCGAGTAAATGTCATAGGCGCGTTCGCCGCGGCCGCTTTGCTCGATGACCATGGGCACCAGGCCCAGGTTTTGAATGTCAGTAGCGCTCATGGAAGGAAAAAACGTGAAGGTGGATACAGATTAGCACGCACTTTGCCCTGCCGATGCCAGCGTGCGGGATTTCCGCACCGGGTTTGCGGTGGACACAACAGCGGCCCTAAAACAAAAGCCGCTGCACGCCTGGGCGCACAGCGGCTCTCAAGGAAACGCAGGGCCGCCCCAAGTTTCCTTAACCCCCGCGGGGGGCGGGCTGGGCGCAGCCCGGCCCTGGGGCGCTCATCAGCATGACCAACGGGGTCAGTTCTGGCCCATCAGCTCATCGAAACCGAGCGATTTGTCCGTCGTCTGCGCCTGTGCGAACACGAAGTCGGTCACATTGTTTTCCATGACAATGGCCTCGGCCTGCGCCATGCGCTCCTGATCGGCGTAGTACCAGCGCACCAGATCCTGCGGCTGCTCGTAACTGGCGGCGAGTTCTTCGACGTAGGCGCGCACCTGTTCGGGCTTGGCTTGCAGGTCGTGTTGCTTGACCAACTCGGAAACGATCAGGCCCAGACGCACGCGGCGTTCAGCCTGCTCCTTGAACAGCTCGGGCGGCAGTGGCGCTTTGTCGGCGTCTTTCATGCCGCGCTCGGCCAGATCCTGGCGGGCGCTGGCCATCAGCTCATTCACTTCGTTTTGCACCAGCGCGCTGGGCAGGTCGACTGAAACGGCTTTTTGCAGCAGATCCATGACGGCCAGCTTGTTGCGCTGCGTCAGACGCGATTTGACCTCGCGGCTCAGGTTGTTGCGGATATCGTCGCGCAGACGCTGCACGTCGCCATCTTCAACCCCCAAGGCCCGGGCGAAATCGGCATCGACTTCCGGCAGCAGCGGCCATTCGACCTGGGTGACTTTCAGGGTGAATTGCGCCGTCTTCCCGGCAACGGCGCGACCCTGATAGTCCTCAGGGAAGTGCAGTTCGAAAATCTTGCTTTGCCCGGCTTGCAGCCCCTTGGTGGCGGCTTCGAACTCGGGCAGCATGCGGCCTTCGCCCTGAACGAAAGTGAAACCTTCGGCCTTACCGCCCTCGAAAGCGGTGCCGTCGATGCGACCTTCAAAATCGACGGTGACGCGATCTCCGTCCTGAACTTCCAGCCCTTCGGACGTTTGACCGTTCGGCGCGGCTTCGCCACGCGTCACAAAATCGGTGCGCTGCTTGCGCAACACTTCGATGGTCTTGTCGATGGCGGCCTCGTCCACTTCGGCGGTCACGCGTTCGGTGCTCTGAGTCGAAAGATCGGGGATCTGCACATCGGGATAGACCTCGAACACGGCGTCGAACGCCATCACGTCCGCTTCGACCCCTTCGGTCTTGGGGGTGAATTCCGGCGCACCCGCCACGCGCAGACGGGCGCTGGTGGCGACGTCGTAAAACGCGTTGCCGATCTTGTCCTGCAGCACTTCCATCTCGACGGACGGCGCGTAGCGCTGCGTCACCATGGACATCGGCACTTTGCCCGGGCGGAAGCCGGGCAGGCGCAGCGTGCGGCTCAGATTCTTCAGGCGGGAATTGATTTCGTTCTGCACAGCGGCCTTGGGCACGGTCACGGTCACACGGCGCTGCAGTTTGTCCAGGGTTTCGACAGTCATGGGGAAAGTCCAGTGTTCAAAAAAGGGATCAAAGACCGCCAAGCCTGCGCTTGCCGGTTGGTGCGAGGGGGGGGACTCGAACCCCCACGCCCGTGAAGGCGTCAGGACCTAAACCTGGTGCGTCTACCAATTTCGCCACCCTCGCCGGGTGATCTGTAGCCAAAAAACTTTGCGCTCGCGCCGTATGTTTCAACTCGGTCTCACCTCGGAAGGCGGCTATTCACTGCGGCATTGATTTTTGGGCAATCGGCTATTCTAGCTGCCTCCAGGCTGCCTGATGCAGCGCTATACATGCTCCCTTCTCAAATCCCTGATTCCTGCGCCAAACCGCCGCTTGGCTCGTCGACCTATTACGCGCTGCAACGCAGCCCGCCTGGGCGACGCGCCGCGCTGACGCTGTTGCTGGACGTGCATGTGCAGGTTCGTAGCATCGTCACCACGGTCAGCGACCCGGCTGTCGCACAAGCCAAGCTGGCCTGGTGGCATGCGCAGATGCTGGCGCACGATCAAGATCAGGCGGAGCACCCTTCCCTGCGCGCGCTCAGGGGGTGTTTTCTGGAGCATGATCTGCGGCCAGAGGCGCTGCTCGGTCTGATCGAAAGCGTGGACATCGATCTACGACAGAACCGGTGGATGGATCGCACCGCGCTCGTGCACTATTGCCGGGCAGGCAGCGGGCAGACGCTGCGCAATGCGGCTGCGCTGCTTGGGGTGACCGCGCCCCCCGCCCTGGACGCCGCGGAAGAGTTGGGCGTGGCGCTGAGATTAGCCAGCCACATCCGGCATCTGGGACGCGATGTCGCGCAGGGCCGGGTGTATCTGCCGCTCGATGCACTGCAGCGGCACGGCGTCAAGGCGGTGGACTTGCAGCAGCGCGTGGTCAGCCCGCCCATTCGCACCCTGCTGCAGGAACAAACCACGCTGGCCCGCG
>NZ_JBYCKI010000032.1:0-89781 GCF_057473305.1 Thiomonas sp. TH-17 | reverse complement strand
GTGAGCGACGACGAACTGGCCCGCCGCCGCGCCGAGCAGGACGCCCGCGGCTGGAAGCCCGCGGCCCCGCGCGCCCGCAAGGTGAGCCAGGCGCTCAAGGCCTACGCCAAGCTGGTGACCAGCGCCGACAAGGGCGCGGTGCGCGACGCCGAATTGTTGGACGATTGACGCGGGACGGGTGGCGGCCCGATCAACCGATCTGCGCCGCCACCTGAAGCAACTGCGCCGCCACCGAAGCGGCGATGACTTCGGGCGCCTTGCCGGGAATGCCGGGGATGCCCACCGGGCAGACCAGCCGCTTCAGCGCCTCGTCGGAAACGCCGCGTTCGCGCCAGCGCCGTACAAAGCGCGCGCGCTTGGTGGCCGAGCCGATGAGGCCGAACCAACCGATGTCAGTTCCGCACGGCCGTTCCGAAGGGGCTGACACCCCCTCGGGGGGGGACGCGCGCAGCGAGTCAGGGGGTAGTGCCGCATCGGCGCGCCGCAGAATGGTTTCGCCCAGGCGGAAGTCCAGGTCGTGGCTGTGGGTCATCACCAGATAGAAGGCGCCGGGCGGCGCCGTGGCGATTTCGGCTTCCGGCGCGTCCACCGCCAGGGCGCGTAGCGTGGAGGGCCACTCGCCGCCGACTTCGGGTGCGAAGGCGTCTAACGGGAACTCCTGCTCGCGCTCATCGATCCAGTCGATGTGACAAGGCAGAGGGCGTAAGGCGCGCACAAGCGCCCGGCCGACATGGCCCGCGCCAAAGAGCTGCAGATGAAACAGCGGATCGGGCGCGGGAAGCGCGCCGCTGGCCGCAATCTCGTAGCGAAGCTCGACGTGGCCGCCGCAGCATTGCCCGAGTGCGGGGCCGAGGGCGTGGCTTTCGAGGTGGGGTTCGGCTGGCGTCCCGGCAGCCCAGCGTGCACGCAGTTGCCGCGCGGTGGCGATGGCCTTGTATTCCAGATGTCCGCCGCCGATGCTGCCGCGGGTTTGTGTGGCCCCAACCAGCATGCAGGCGCCTTGTTCGCGCGGCGCGGAGCCGCGCACCCGGCTGAGGGTGACGCAGACCCAGGGCGCTTGCGCCGGTTCGGCATCAAGCAGGTTGAGCGGTGCGGGTTCGCGTTTCATGGCGCTGCAGAACTCTGCTGGTTGCGCACCGCCTCGATGGCATCGAGTATGGCTTCGGGCGTGGCCGGCGCGCGCAGGGGCGGGTCGATGCGGTGGTCGCCCACGGCGGAGATGGCATCGCGTATCGCCAGCAGCACCGAGAAGGGCAAGAGCAAAGGTGGCTCGCCGACGGCCTTGGAGCGATGGATGGTTGGCTGGGCGTTGGCGTTGTCGAACAGTGCGGTGCGAAACGTTGGCGGGCAGTCGTTGGCGGTGGGAATCTTGTAGGTGCTGGGGGCGTGGGTGAGCAGCAGCCCGGTTTTCGGGTGCCACACCAGTTCTTCCATCGTGAGCCAGCCCATGCCCTGAATGAACGCGCCTTCGACCTGCCCGATGTCGATGGCCGGATTGAGCGACTTGCCGGCGTCGTGCAGCAGGTCGGCGCGCAGCAGGCGCCATTCGCCGGTGAGCGTATCGACCAGCACTTCGCTGACCGCAGCACCGTAGGCGAAGTAGTAGAACGGGTGGCCGGTGAGCGTGTTGGCATCCCAATGCAGGTCAGGCGTGGTGTAGAAGCCGTCGCTCCACAACTGCACCCGGGCGAGATAGGCCTGCTGCACCAGGGTGGCGAAGGGCAGGGTGGCGTCGCCGGTGTGCACCATGCCGCTACTGAAGCGCACCGACTCGGTGCGACCGCCGTGCCGTTCGGCGGCGAAGGCCGCCAGGCGCAGGCGCAGGGTGCGCGCGGCGTCGAGCGCGGCCATGCCGTTGAGGTCGGCCCCGGTGGACGCGGCGGTGGCCGAGGTGTTGGCCACCTTGTGAGTGTCGGTGGCGGTGCAGCGCACGGCGGCGAAATCCAGCCCCAGTTCCTCTGCGACGACTTGCGCCACCTTGGTGTTCAGCCCTTGCCCCATTTCGGTGCCGCCGTGGTTCACCAGCACGCTGCCATCGGTGTAGATGTGCACGAGCGCACCCGCCTGGTTCAGGTGCACGACATTGAACGAAATGCCGAACTTCACCGGGGTGAGCGCCAGCCCTTTCTTGAGTACGAGGCTGTGGGCGTTGAAGCGGGCGATGGCGGCACGGCGCGCAGCATAGTCGGCGCTCTGCGCGAGCTGGTCCACCAGCGGGGTGATGACGTTGTCGGTCACGCCTTGGCCGTAGGGCGTGTGGTTGTTGCGGCCGATACCGTAGAAGTTGGCGCGGCGCACCTGAAGGGCGTCATGCCCCAGCTTGCGGGCGATGGTGTCGAGCACGAACTCGGTGACGAGGGCGCCTTGCGGCCCGCCGAAGCCCCGAAAGGCCGTGTTGCTCTGGGTGTTGGTCTTGGCCACGAATCCGTGGATGGCGACGTTGGGCAGCCAGTAGGCGTTGTCCACATGGCAGATGGCGCGGGTGAGCACCGCGCCGGAGAGATCGGCGGAATGCCCGGCATTGGCGATGAGCGTGACCTCGTAGGCGAGGATGCGACCGTCGTCATCGAAGCCCACGGCGTAGTCGTACTCGAAACCGTGGCGTCGGCCGGTGATGAGAAAGTCGTCGTCGCGATCGAGCCGCAGTTTCACCGGCCGCTGCAGCAGGTAGGCGGCCAGCGCTGCGCAGCAGGCGAACTGCGCCGACTGCGATTCCTTGCCGCCGAAGCCGCCGCCCATGCGCCGGCATTCGACCTGCACCTGGTGCTGCATCCAGCCCAGCATGTGCGCCACGACGTGCTGCATCTCGCTGGGGTGCTGGGTGGAGCAGAGCACGCGCATGCCCGCATTTTCGGTGGGCATGGCATAGGCCACCTGGCCTTCGAGGTAGAACTGCTCCTGGCCGCCCACGCTCAGGCTGCCCTGCAGGCGATGCGGGGCGGCGGCCATCGCCCGTTCGAGTTCGCCGGGGGCCGTCTCGCGCGTGAGGTGCATAGGGGGCAGCACATACTGACCCTGGGCGTGGGCTTCGCGTGCGGTGAGCACCGCAGGCAGGGCTTCGGCCTGTATCACCTCGCGGGCCAGTGCCGCCGCGCGGCGCGCGAGGGTCTGTGTGGTGGCCACGACGAAGAAGACCGGCTGGCCAACGAAGCGCAGCGTGCCGTCGGCCAGAATCGGGTCGTCGTGCACCACGGGGCCGCAGTCGTTCGTCGCTGGAATATCGGCTGCGGTGAAGATGGCCACCACGCCGGGCTGGGCGCGCAGGCGCTCAAGGTCGATGCCGAGCAATCTGCCGTGGGCGAACGGCGACAAGCCGAGTGCGGCATGCAGCGTGCCCTGCAGCTCTGGCGCGTCATCGGTGTAGGTGGCCTGCCCGCTGACGTGCAGATGCGCCGATTCATGCGGCGGAGTGGACGGCCCCCACGCTCCCGCTTCGCGGTCGCTGCCCCCCAAGGGGGCGCACCCCGCCTTGGGGCGGCCCGGCGGCGGGCTGACACCGACGCGAGCACCTTCGTGCAGGGCGGGCCATTCAGCTTCGCTCCAAGCTGTGTTGTCCTGGCGGGCAAAGTTCGGAATGGCGGGCGATAGTGACAAGAGGTCGTGGGGCTTGTTCATGGTGCGCTCCTCAAACCGTGTGCGGCGCGGGCATCAGGCCAGACCAGACGCTGGTCAGGCTGGCGGGCAGGGGCGCTTCGGGACGGGTTTCCAGCCAGAATCGCCACAGCAGATTGCGCGCCACCCGCTGCCGATGGGCGCTGCTGGCGCGCAGATCGGTCAAGGGCTGAAAGTCGGCGTCGAGTGCCTGCATGGCCGCGTGCACGCTGGCTTCGCTCCAGGGCTGGCCCAGCAGCGCGGCTTCGGCCTGCGCCGCGCGCTTGACCACCGCCGCCATGCCGCCGAAGGCCAGACGTGCGTGGCTGACGCGGCCTTGCGCATCCAGCCGCAGGGCCAGGGCGCAGCTCACCGCCGAAATATCGCAGTCGTAGCGCTTGGAGAGTTTGTAGGCGCGCAGCCGCAGCGCCTGCTGCGGGGTTTCGCTCGTGGTGGGCAAAGGCACTTCGATGGCCCGCAGGAACTCGCCGGGCTGAAGGGCGTTTTTCATATAGTCGAGATAGAAGTCTGCAAGCGGTAGCCGTCGCTGCACCGGCCCGCGCTGCAGCAGCAGCACGGCGTCGAGCGCGAGCAGCACCGGCGCGCTGTCGCCGATGGGCGAGCCGTTGGCCACATTGCCGCCCAGAGTGCCGGCGTGGCGCACCGGTGGCCCGGCGAAGCGCAGCGCCATTTCGCGCAGCTCGGGCCAGTGGTGAACCAGCGCGGCCCAGGCCTCTTCCAGCGGCGCGGCCGCGCCAATGCGAAGCTGGGGGCCGTCGTGTTCCACCGTATGCAACTCGCGCACATCGCCCAGGTAGAGCAGATCGCCCACATCGCGGAACTGCTTGTTGGTCCACAGGCCGATGTCGGTGGCACCGGCCAGCAGTCTGGCCTCTGGTCGTTCGGTCCGGACGGCGGCAAATTCAGCAAGGGTGCGTGGGGCAATGAAATGGTCGATGCGGGGCTGACCCTTTGCATCGAGGTAGGCGGGGTTGGGTGCGGCGTGCACAAAAGGCTCGGTCGTGCGTTCGGCGATCTGGCGCAGCAGCGCGGCAAGGGGCTCGGGGTCGAGCCGCGCTGCTGGCGCCTCGAACATGGCCTGACCCGCATCGAGAATGGGGCGGTAACCGGTGCAGCGGCAGAGATTGCCCGACAGGTCGTCGGCGAGCTGCTGCCGCGTGGGCCGGGTGCCCGCGCCCTGGTGGCGCTCGTAGCTCGCGTAAAGCGACATGGCGAAGCCGGGGGTGCAAAAGCCGCACTGCGAGCCGTGACAATCGACCAGGGCCTGCTGCACCGGGTGCAGCGCACGACCGGGGGCAAGTTGCTGAAGGTCTTCGACGGTCAACAGCGCCTTGCCGTGCAGCGTGGGCAAGTAGCGGATGCAGGCGTTGATCGGGCGCAGCTGCAAAGCCCCCACGGTCACCGCGGCGCAATCTTGGTTGATGCCATCGGCCAGCTCCGCCACGACCACGGTGCAGGCGCCGCAATCGCCTTCGGCGCAGCCTTCCTTGGTGCCGCACTGGTGCGCCTGCTCGCGCAGCCACTGAAGCACGGTGGTGGTGACGGGCAGACCGCTGACTTCGGTGATCTGGCCGCGATGGACGAAGCGGATAGGTTGGGTGTTCATGGCAGATAGCGGGCCATCAGGCGGTGGAAATGTGAAAACAGAGTGAAGCACGATGCTGCAAGTATTGGGCCACGATCTGGCGCGATTGACATATGCTGAACTGTATACAAAACATGCGAAGCGGCCGATGCCGCAAGGAGCTGCACCATGAACAATGCGCTGGACTCCATTGACCTGCATCTCATCCGGGTATTGCATACCGTGCTGACCGAATCGAATGTTTCCCGCGCCGCCATGCGGCTGGGCTCGACCCAGCCCGCCGTGAGCGCCGCGCTGCGTCGCCTGCGCGGCATCACCGGCGATGAACTGCTGGTGCGCAGCGGCAATGCCATGGTGCCCACCGCGTTCGGCGCCAGTCTGATCGAACCGAGCGCTTGCATCCTGCGGGAAGCGCAGCGCTTGCTCGGCGGCGCCAGTCCGTTCGATGCGATGCACAGCACGCGGCAGTTTCGCCTGGTGGCGGCCGACTATATGGACCCGGCCTTTCTGCCGCAGCTCATCGCCACGCTCAAACGTGAAGCGCCGCTGTGCGGGGTGGACGTGCTGCCGCTGTCGGCCACGCTGGATTACCGCCATGCGCTGGCCGCCGGCGATGTCGATGCCGTGCTAGGCAACTGGCTGGAGCCGCCGCAGGATCTGCACCTTGCGCCGCTGATCGAAGATGAAATCGTCTGTCTGGTCGCCGCCGATCACCCCGCGCTGCGGCGCGGTCTGGATCTGGAGCAGTATCTGCAGGCCGAGCATGTGGCGCCGTCGCCGTTGCGCGCCGTGGGCGAAGGCGTGATCGACCAGCATCTGCACCATCTGGGGCTGCAGCGCAACGTCACGGTGCACTGCGCCTTTTTCAACCTGATTCCGGGCCTGGTGGCGCGCAGCCTGCTGGTGCTGACCACCGGACGCCGCTTCTGCCAACGCTATGTGGACGCTGGTTTGCCGGTGCACATCCTGCCCTGCCCGGTGCCGTTTCCGCCGCTGACCTATTACCTGCTGTGGCACGCCCGCGTGCATCTGGACGCCGCGCACCGCTGGCTGCGTGCGCATATTCGTGAGGCCGCCGACCCCCGGCCGGGCTGACCTCCTTCTCAACCCCGCGCCGATGCGGCACGGGCCTACCGACCTCGCCACCCTGAGCGAGGCGTTAAAACCCAGGAGACTGTTCATGAATCTGCAAACCTTGTTCAAGCTCGAAGCACACGGCACCGATGTGCGCACCGAGATTCTGGCGGGGGTGACGACGTTTCTCACCATGTCGTACATCATCTTCGTCAACCCGTCGATTCTGTCGACCACGGGCATGGACGCCAGCGCCGTGTTCGTCGCCACCTGTCTGGCGGCGGCCCTGGGCACCTTCATCATGGCTTTCGTCGCCAACTGGCCCATCGGTCTGGCGCCGGGCATGGGGCTGAACGCCTTTTTCGCCTTCACCGTGGTCAAGGGGATGGGTTTCACCTGGGAGCAGGCGCTCGGGGCGGTGTTCATCTCCGGCTGCATCTTCATTTTGCTGACCATCACCGGCGTGCGGTCGTGGCTGGTGGCCGGCATTCCGAAGTCGCTGCGTAGCGCCATTGCCGCGGGTATCGGCATGTTCCTGGCGATCATCGCGCTGTCGAACGCGGGGGTCGTGGTGGCGAATCCTGCCACCAAGGTCGGGCTGGGCAACCTGGCCTCGCTGCCGGTGGTGCTGGCAGCCGGCGGCTTTTTGCTCATCGCGCTGCTCGACTACTGGCGAGTACGCGGCGCCATTCTCATCGGCATCGTGGCGGTGACGCTGGCGAGCATGGCGCTTGGGCTGACCCAATATCAGGGCATCGTGTCGATGCCGCCGAGCATCGCGCCGACCTTCTTCAAGCTCGACATTCTGGGCGCGCTGCATGCCGGGTTTTTTCACATCATTCTGGTGTTCGTGCTGGTGGAAATTTTTGACGCCACCGGCACGCTCACCGGCATCGCCCGCAAGGCCGGGCTGCTGAAAGACGGCGCCAAGGACGGCCAGAGCGGCCTCGGTCGCGCGCTGTTTGCCGACAGTCTGGCCATTTTCTCGGGCTCGCTGCTGGGCACCAGCAGCACCACGGCTTATATCGAAAGCGCCTCCGGCGTGCAGGCTGGCGGCCGAACCGGGCTCACGGCACTCACCGTGGGCGTGCTGTTTCTCGCTGCGCTGTTCATCGCGCCGCTGGCCGCCGTGGTGCCCGCCTACGCCACCGCCCCGGCCTTGCTCTACGTTGCCGGGTTGATGATGCGCGAGCTGCTGGAAATCGACTGGAACGACATCACCGAATCGGTACCCTCGGCGCTGGCCGCGCTGATCATGCCCTTCACTTATTCCATCGCCAACGGGCTGGCGTTTGGCTTCATCATGTACGCCGCGCTCAAGCTGCTGACCGGGCGGGCACGAGAAGTGCATCCGGCCCTGTGGGTGGTGGCGGGGCTGTTTTTGCTGCGCTACGCGCTCTTTCCCTCCGACTGACTGACGATTGATGACTGCTGTGGACACTTTGCCTTCTACCGTCGCCCCCGGCCAAGCGCGCATGGCCTTGCGCGGCGACATCCTCTACTTCCTGCGCGACCCCGGCTGGAGCGAAGACGCCACCGGCGCCGTGCGCTTCGAGCCCGACGGCTGGCTGCTGATCGAGCAGGGCCGGGTGCAGGCGGTGCGCCCAGCCGACGACCCGCCGGATGCGAGCTGGGCGCGGCAGGACTGGCGCGGCCATCTGGTGATGCCGGGCTTCATCGACACCCATGTGCACGCGCCGCAGCTCGATGTCATCGCCTCATTCGGCGCGGCGCTGCTCGACTGGCTGGAGCGCTACACCTTCCCGGCCGAGGCGCGCTACGCCGACGCCGAGCAGAGCCGTTTAGGCGCCGAGCGCTTTCTGCATGCGCTGCTGGCGCACGGCACCACGTCGGCGCTGGTGTTTGCCACGGTACACAAGACCAGCAGCGAGGCGCTGTTCGAGGCCGGACGCCAAATCGGCATGCGGCTCATCACCGGCAAGGTGCTGATGGACAGCAACTGCCCGGCCGACCTGCGCGATGATGTCGCGCAGGCTGAAGCAGACTGCGTCGAGCTGATCGAGCGCTGGCATGGTGTCGACCGACTGGCCTACGCCGTGACACCCCGCTTCGCCGCCACCAGCAGTGACGCGCAGTTGGCTATGGCCGGCGGGCTGTTGCAGCGCTACGCCCAGCGCGCCGGCGGCCTCTACATGCAGACGCATGTGGCCGAGAACCGCGACGAAGTGCGATGGATTGCCGAGCTTTTTCCCGACAGCCGCAGCTACCTCGACGTGTACGACCGCCGCGGCCTGCTCACCCGCCGCAGCGTGCTGGCGCACGGCATCTGGCTCGACGATACCGACCGCCTGCGCATGGCGCAGGTAGGCAGCAGCATTGCCTTCTCACCGTCGTCCAACCTGTTTCTGGGCAGCGGCCTGTTCGACTGGGCCAAGGCCGAGGCTGCGGGCGTGGGGGTGGCCCCGGCGAGCGACGTGGGCGGCGGCACCAGTCTGTGCCAGTTGCGCACCCTGGCCGATGGCTACAAGGTGCTCGCGCTCCAAGCCCAGCGCATGACGGCCTGGCAGGGGCTTTACGCCGCCACCCGGGGCGCTGCGCGCGTCCTCGATCTGGAGCACGAGATCGGCCACTTCGCTCCCGGCACCGCGGCCGATGTGGTGGTGTGGCGCTGGGCCGAAGGCGCGGTGCAGCAGCGGCGGCAAGACATGGCACGCAGCTTGCATGAGCGTTTATTCGCGTGGATGCTACTGGCGGACGAACGCAATGTCGCGGCCACCTATGTGAGCGGGCAGTTGCGGTATCGACCGTGAAACCTTGAGGGACGGGGTGCCGCAGCTGCGCGCGGTCAGGTATAGGACAATCGTAATTTCACCTCACTCCGCTTCATTCGGTTTCTCCCATGCGGCTCGCGCTCGAACACATCAGCAAGTCCTATCCCGGCGTCAAGGCCAACGACGACATCAGCCTGGCGGTGCAGCCCGGGGAAATCCATGCGGTGTTGGGCGAGAACGGCGCGGGCAAGTCCACGCTGATGAAAATCATCTACGGCGCGGTGCAGCCCGATGCCGGGAGCATCGTGTGGAACGGAGCGCCCGTTCGCATGAAAAACCCCGGCATGGCCCGCGACCTGGGCATCGCCATGGTGTATCAGCACTTCTCGCTGTTCGACACCCTCACCGCCGCCGAGAACATCTGGCTGGGACTGGGGCGCGGTGTCAGTCTGGTGGAAATCGAAACACGCATTGCGGACATCTCGGCGCGTTACGGGCTGGACTGCTCGCCGCGCCGCCCCGTGCACACCCTATCAGTCGGTGAGCGCCAGCGGGTGGAGATCATTCGCTGCCTGCTGGCCGATCCCAAGCTCCTCATCCTCGACGAGCCGACTTCGGTGCTCACGCCGCAGGCGGTCGAAAAACTGTTTGTGGTGCTGCGCCAGCTTGCGGCAGACGGCTGCAGCATTCTCTACATCAGCCATAAGCTCGACGAAATCCGCAGCCTGTGCCACAACTGCACCGTGCTGCGCGGGGGCAGGGTGAGCGGCCGCGTCGATCCGGCTCAGGAAACCGAGGCCAGCCTGTCGCGGCTGATGATCGGCGCCGATCCGCCCGCGCTGCAACACCGCCCGTCGCAGGCAGGCGAGGTGCTGTTGTCGGTGGACGATCTGGCCCTGCCGGGCGATGGCGAGTTCAGCGTGGCCATCGACCACCTCTCGCTGCAGGTGCGGGCCGGAGAGATTCTGGGCATCGCCGGGGTGTCGGGCAATGGTCAGCAGGAATTGCTCGCCGCGCTGTCGGGTGAAGACCGGCGCGCCCGCCCCGCGGCCGTGCGGCTGGCGGGCGAGCCGGTGGGCACACTCGGTCCCGGTCAACGCCGCAAGCGCGGGCTGCACTTCATCCCGGAAGAACGCTTAGGAAGAGCCACGGTGCCGGTGCTGTCGCTGGAGCAGAACATGCTCCTGACTGCGCGTCCCGCCGAGGCGACGACGCGGGGCCTGATCCGCCGCCAGACCCTGCGCGAGCAGGCGCAGGCGGTCATTCAGCGCTTTGGCGTCAAAGCCAGCGGGCCGCAGGCCGCGGCGCGCAGCCTGTCGGGTGGCAATCTGCAGAAATACATCGTGGGCCGCGAAATACTCGGTCGGCCCCGCGTGCTGATCGTTGCGCAGCCGACCTGGGGCGTGGACGTGGGCGCGGCGGCGCAGATCCGCGCCGAGCTGCTGGCGCTGCGCGACGGGGGCTGCGCCGTGCTGGTCATCTCGGAAGAACTCGACGAACTGTTCGAAATTGCCGACCGGCTGCAGGTGATGGCGCGCGGCAAGCTGTCGCCCTCCATCGCCCGCGCCGACGCCACGGTTGAGCAAGTCGGCATGTGGATGAGTGGGCTGTGGCCGCAAGGCCCGGCCACCACCGCGCAAGCCGCAACGGAGGCAGCGCATGTTGCGGCTTGAACCCCGGGGCGTGCCTTCAAGGTGGATGGTGTGGCTGTCGCCGCTTTTGGCGCTGGGCATTACCGTGGCTTTCGGCGTGGGCATTTTTCTGGCCATGGGCAAGAGCCCGGTCCACGGCCTGAGCATGTTTTTCTGGGAGCCGGTCAAGACCGCCTACAACCTGTCGGAACTGGCGCTCAAGGCCACGCCGCTCATTCTCATCGGCCTGGGGCTGGCGGCCTGTTATCGCAGCAATGTGTGGAATATCGGCGCCGAAGGGCAATACATCCTGGGCGCAATTTTTGGCGGCGGCGTGGCGCTGCTGGCCGGCGACCACACCTCTCACGCCATCGTGCTGCCCATTTTGCTGGCCGGCATTCTGGGCGGCATGGTGTGGGCGGCGCTGGTGGCGGCGCTGCGCGATTGGTTCAACGCCAACGAAATCCTGGTCAGCCTGATGCTGGTGTACGTCGCGCAATATCTGCTCGACTATCTGGTGTACGGCCCGTGGAAGGACCCGGAGGGCTACAACTTTCCGCAGACCAAGATGTTTGCCGACCCCACGTTGCTGGGCCACTTGATTGAAGGCACGCGGCTGAACTGGGGTTTCCCCATCGCGCTGGTGGCAGTGGGTTTGGTGTGGCTGTTTTTGTTTCGCAGCGTGGCCGGGTTTCGCCTGCAGGTGGGCGGGTTGGCGCCGGGCGCGGCGCGCTACGCCGGTTATTCCTCGCGCAAGGCGTTGTGGACGGTGCTGCTGATGTCGGGCGGGTTTGCCGGTCTGGCCGGGGCGCTCGACGCCATCGGCCCGCTGCAGCAGCTCACGCCGCAGGTGTCGCAGGGCTACGGTTTCGCGGCCATCATCGTGGCCTTCGTCGGGCGGCTCAATCCGGTGGGTATCGTGCTGTCGGGCGCGTTGATGGCGATGTTCTACATCGGCGGCGAACTGGCGCAGTCGCGTCTGGGTCTGCCCAATGCGATGACGGGCGTATTCCAGGGCCTGCTGCTGTTTTCGCTGCTCGCCTGCGATACCTTGATCTACAACCGCATCCGTTTCAAGAGTGCCCGTTTTCTCAAGCGCTGAAGGACATCACGCATGGATATGGCCGCTTCTCTCATCGCCACCACCCTGAGCGCGGGTACGCCGCTGGCGTTGGCTTCGCTTGGCCTGCTGATCAACGAAAAGTCGGGCGTGGTCAACCTCGGCGCCGAAGGCATGATGCTGATGGCCGCGGTCATCGGCTTTGCCGTGGCGCTGCACACCGGCAATCAGTGGGCCGCCTTCGGCGCGGGGGCCGTGGCCGGCGCGCTGATGGCCGGCGCCTTGGGGCTGCTGGTGATCTGGCTCAACACCAATCAATACGCCACCGGGCTGGCGCTCACGCTGTTCGGCGCCGGGCTGTCGGCCTTCATTGGCATTGACTATGTGGGCAAGACCCTGCCCAACTTTCAGCCGTGGGACATTCCGGGGCTGAGCGATTTGCCCTTCATCGGCCCGGCGCTGTTTCGCCATCACCTCATGGTGTATCTCACTGTGCTGCTGGCCCTTGGTCTGATCTGGTTTTTCGACCGCACCCGAGCCGGCCTGGTGCTGCGCGCGGTGGGCGAGTCCCCCGAATCGGCGCATGCCCTGGGCTATCCGGTGCGGCGCATCCGTCTGCTGGCCTTGATGTGCGGCGGCGCGCTGGTGGGTGTTGCCGGCGCGTATCTTTCCGTGATCTATACGCCCTTGTGGGTGCAGGGCATGACGGCAGGGCGGGGCTGGATCGCCCTGGCGCTGACCACCTTCGCCACGTGGCGCCCGGCGCGTGTGCTGCTCGGCGCGTATCTGTTCGGCGGGGTGACCATGCTGCAGTTCTTCTTTCAGGGCAGCGGCGTGCAGATTCCGTCGCAGTTCCTGTCAATGCTGCCTTACATTGCCACCATCGTGGTGCTGGCGCTGATGTCGCGCAACCCGCTGTGGATTCGCATCAATATGCCTTCGTCCATCGGCAAGCCGTTCACTCCCGGAGGGTGAGTTTTTCTCGCACGCGGGCACGATTTTTGTATACAGTTTCACATCACTTTTACGGAGGACTCCATGTTGAAAACAATGTTGAAAAAACCGCTGGTCGCGCTTGCGGCCGTGGCCAGTGTGTTGGCGATGAGCGCGGCGCCAGCGCATGCCACCGATCCGCTGAAGGTCGGCTTCGTCTACGTCGGCCCGGTGGGCGATGCCGGCTGGAGCTTTGCGCACAACCAGGCTCGCCTGGCGCTGCAGGCTAAATTTGGCGACAAGATCAAGACGCAGTTCGTGGAGAGCGTGCCGGAAGGCCCGGATTCGGCCCGCGTCTTCCGCGATCTGGCGCAGCAGGGCGACGGCCTGATTTTCGCCACCAGCTTTGGCTATATGGAATCGGTGCTGCGCGTGGCGAAAGATTTTCCGAACATCAAGTTCGAGCACGCCACCGGCTATAAAACCGCCAAGAACGTCGGCACCTACGACGCCCGCACCTATGAGGGCGCTTACCTCGCCGGTGTGCTCGCCGGGGGCATGACCAAGACCAATGTGCTGGGCGTGGTGGGCTCGGTGCCCATTCCCGAAGTGATCCGCAACATCGACTCCTTCACCCTGGGGGCGCAGTCGGTCAATCCGAAGATCAAGACCAAGGTCGTCTGGGTGAACAAATGGTTCGATCCGCCGAAGGAAACCGAGGCCGCCACCTCGCTCATCAACCAGGGCGCCGACGTGCTATTCCAGAACACCGATTCGCCCGCCGTGCTGCAGACCGCGGCCAAAATGGGCAAATACGGTTTTGGCTGGGACAGCAATATGAGCAAGTTCGGCGGCAAATCGCATCTGGCCTCGGCCACGATCAACTGGGCGCCGCTGTATGAAATGCTCACCGCCGAAGTGCTCAAGGGCGACTGGAAACCTGCGCAATACTGGTGGGGCATGAAGCACGACACCATTCAACTGCAGGAAATCAGCCCCGCCGTGCCAGAGGCGCTGAAAAAGACCGTGCTCGAGCGCGAGGCCGGTCTGAAGAACGGCAGCTTCAGTATCTGGAAGGGCCCCATCGTCGATCAGTCTGGCAAGACGATGGTAGCGGCGGGTCAGGTGGCCGACGACAAATTCCTCCACGGCATCACGTTCTACGTGAAGGGTGTGGAAGGCAAGGTGCCGGGGCAGTAAGCCACCAGAGTTTTTGCTAGCTGAAAACGGGCCGGTGACTGCAAGAGCCGGCCCGTTTTCATTCAGGCCGCGGCGTCGACCAGCACGACTTCCGCCTCTTCGAGGGCAGTCAGACGCAGCAGGGTTTCGTCGCGGATGGCAGCACCGTCCCGAGCTTGCAGACTCACGCCATTGACCTCCACTTTTCCCCGCGCGGGAACGAGATAGGCCCTGCGGCCCGCGCCCAGCGCGTACTCGACCGAGTCGCCTGCCTTGAGCGTTGCGCCCAGCACGCGGGCATCGGCACGGATCGGCAGCGCTTCGCCATCATCCTTCATCCCGCTGGCCAGGGGGATGAAGCGGCCGGATCGGTCGGTTTTCGGGAACGGCTTGGCGCCCCAGGCCGGGGGCTCGCCGCGACGGTTGGGGACAATCCAGATCTGAAAAATGGTCGTCGGGACGGCTTCCCGGTTGAATTCGGAATGACGGATGCCAGTGCCAGCACTCATCACCTGCACATCACCCGCCTCGGTGCGCCCGCGATTGCCCAGACTATCTTCATGCGTGATGGCGCCTTCGCGCACATAGGTGATGATTTCCATATCGGCATGCGGGTGCGGCGCAAAACCGGTCGAGGGGGCGATGGTGTCGTCGTTCCAGACGCGCAGCGCCCCCCAATTCATCCGCTTGGGGTCGTGATAGCCGGCGAACGAAAAGTGGTGTCGCGTGTCCAGCCAATCCAGGCGGTCGCCGCCGAGTTGTTCAAGCGGTCTGCGTTCGATCATGTCGTGCTCCTGTTGGAAGACTTATTTGTAAAGCGCAACATAGTTCAAGGATGACGGTTTTGCTGGGCGGGGGGTGAGGGAGGAACCTCTTTGCGGGCTGCGTCTACACTCATTCATCCATTTTCAGAGCCCTTCATCATGCCCCGTCCAGACATCTCCCCACGGCCCGAGCAGCGTGTCACCGATCTGCTTCGTGTCAGCCCGAAGGCCGAATTGCACGTGCACATCGAGGGGACGCTCGAGCCCGAACTGATCTTCGCGCTGGCCCGGCGCAACGGCGTGACGCTGCCCTACGCGGATGTGGAAGCGCTGCGCAAGGCCTACGCCTTCACCGACCTGCAATCCTTCCTCGATCTGTACTACGCCGGATGCGATGTGCTGCGCACCGAACAAGACTTTTTCGATCTGGCCTGGGCCTACTTTCAACGTGCCGCGCAGGATCATGTGGTGCGCGTGGAGCCGTTTTTCGACCCGCAGAGCCATACCGCACGCGGCGTCGGTTTCGAGGTGTTCATGCCGGCCTTCATCCAGGCGGCGCAGCGGGCGCAGAACGAACTCGGGCTGAGTGTCGGCTGGATTGTGAGCGTGCTGCGCCACCTGCCCGAAGAAGACGCCTTGCAGATGCTCGATGCAGCGCAGCCCTGGCTCGACCATCTCATCGGCATCGGGCTCGATTCGTCCGAGCGCGGCAATCCGCCCGAGAAGTTTGCCCGGGTATTTGCCCGCGCTCGCCAAATGGGTCTGCATGCCGTGGCGCATGCGGGTGAAGAAGGCCCGCCGGCCTATGTGCTGGGCGCGCTTGACGTGCTGAAAGTCGAGCGCATCGACCACGGCGTGCGCGCCAGCGAAGACCCGGTCTTGATGCAGCGTCTGGCCCGTGAGCAGATGCCGCTCACCGTCTGCCCGCTGTCGAATGTGCGGCTGTGCGTGGTGCCCGATCTGGCACAGCACAACCTGCCGCAGCTGCTTGCCGCTGGGCTGAAAGTCACGGTCAATTCCGACGATCCGGCGTATTTCGGCGGGTATATCAACGACAACCTGACCGAGTTGTTCGCCGCGCAACCCGCCTTGGGTGCGCCGCAGGCCTACGCGCTGCTGCGCAACAGCCTCGAAGCGAGCTTCGCCGCCGATGGCGACAAGGCGCTGTGGGTCGCGCAGCTCGATGCGCAGTGGCGACAAGCCGCCTGACGCATGGCATGAACCGCCCGCAATCGCTCGCAGATCCCGTGGTGGCGCAGACCCGCGTCTGGGTTGACCGCATGGTGATCGGGCTGAATCTGTGCCCCTTTGCCAAGGCGCCGCAGGTGAAAGGCCGTATCCGCTATGTGCATTGCGAGGCCACGACGCCCGAGGACTTGCTGAGCAGCCTCGGCGATGAGCTGCAACTGCTGATGCGTACCGCGCCGGACGAGGTGGAAACCACTTTGCTCATCCACCCGCACACGCTCGCACATTTCGCACATTACAACGCCTTTCTCGACGAGGCCGATGCGCGGGTGGAACAACTTGGCCTGCGCGGCATCCTGCAGATCGCGAGCTTTCACCCGCAGTATCGGTTTGCCGGAGCTCGCCCGGATGACGTGACCAACGCGACCAATCGCTCACCGTTTCCCATGCTGCATCTCATCCGAGAATCCAGCATCGACCGAGCGGTGGCCGCTTTTCCCGAAGCGGCCACCATCTACCAGGCCAACCGGGCGACGATGCGCCGTCTCGGCAAGCAGGGCATCGCGGCCTTGCTGGCGCAGTGTCGGAGCGGGGCGGGGTAGGTCAATTTATCCCCACCTGCATCACTGGATTGGCTCGCTGTAGCATTTGCTCACATTTCGACGTGAGGAGACAGCGATGTGGAACGAAGATCTGAAGGCCGAATTCCAGAGTCTCGCACCGGGCCGTCCCGACGGCGAGCTTTCCCGGCGTGATTTCGTGCGTACCGCGCTGGGGGTGAGTTTTGCCGCAGCGGCAGGGCCGGTGATCGCACAGACCGTGGTGCAAACCTCTGCCGACGGCCTGCTCGCCGGAGAGGTGCAGATCGAATCCGGCGATCAGAAGATTCCGGTCTACCGGGCGCAGCCCAAGGGCAAGACCGATTTGCCCGTAGTGCTGGTGGTGTCGGAGATTTTCGGGGTGCACGAGCACATCGCCGATGTCGCGCGACGCTTCGCGCATCAGGGTTATCTGGCGCTGGCGCCCGATCTGTTCGTGCGGCAGGGCGACCCGATGGCCTATGGCAGCATTGCCGAGGTGATGAGCAAGGTCATCTCCAAAGTCCCGGATGCTCAGGTGATGCAGGATCTGGACGCCTGCCGCAACTGGGCGCTGGCCAACGGCGGCAAGGCTGGCCATGTCGGCATCACCGGGTTCTGCTGGGGCGGGCGCATGGTGTGGCTTTACTGCGCTCACGCCCCTGTGCTGGCTGGCGTGGCCTGGTATGGTCGCCTGGTCGGCACGCCGTCCGAGCTGTCGCCCAAGAACCCGGTGGACATCGCCAAGGATCTCAAGGCGCCGGTACTCGGCCTGTACGGTGGTAAAGACCAGGGCATTACGCAGGAATCAGTTGAGCAGATGCGCAAGGCGCTTGCCGACGGCAGCGCTGCGGCCAAGGCGTCCGAAATCGTGGTGTATCCCGACGCCGGTCACGGTTTTCACGCCGACTACCGGCCCAGCTACAACGCCAAGGACGCCCAGGACGGCTGGAAACGCGCGCTGGCCTGGCTGCGTCAGCACCAAGTGGTTGCCGTCGCCGCCGCCGAAGAGCCGCCGCAGGACGGCATGTGCCAGACGGAAAGTGGGTTTCCGCAGACTTTCCCGGTGGACAAACTGCTCAGCGGCTGAGACAGCATTTACGGCGCCCTTGACCTCAGCGAACGACCAGCACCGGCAGTTTGGAATGCGACAGCACCCGTGAGGTCTGGCTGCCCAGCATGGCCGAACTCATGCCGCTGCGGCCGTGCGAGGCAATGACAATGGCGTCGCAGCCCTGCTTTTCGGCGGCGGCGAGCAGGCCGCGCCAGGCCTGGGCGTCTTCTTCCACCACGGTGTCGCAACTCAGCTCGGCGGCATTGATGCGCTCGCTCACGTGCTGCAGCGCCACGTTGGCCTGCTTGCGCACTTCGTCCTGCCACTGATCCATGCCGACAGGCATGACTTCGATCGCTCCGATGTAGGGATACAGGTCGATGACCGAGCAGACGGTGATTTTGGAGCCGAACTTTTTCGCCACCTCGATGGCATAGGGCAGCGCTTTGTCCGCGAGCTCTGAGCCGTCTGTGGACAACAGTAGATGGTTGAACATGGGAGTGCTCCTTTTGAAAGGCTGGTCAGCGCAGAACCAGTACCGGAATGGTGGAATGGGTCAGTAGCTTCTGGGTTTCGCTGCCCAGCAGCAGAGCCTGCATGCCGCGGCGTCCGTGCGAGGCGATCACCACCAAGTCGCAACCCCGGTCCTTGGCCACGTCGAGCATGGCTTTCCAGGGGTGGATGTCTTCGGCAATGATGGGCTCGAAGGCCAGATCAGCGGCCTTGCAGGCGTCCTGCAGGGGCTTGAGGGCGTCTTCCGCCAGTTGAGTGACGTGCACGCGGTATTGATCCGCTGTGATGGGCACCGTCTCGGCCAGGCCGGAGTAGGGATACGGGTCGGTGACGTTGAGCCCCACCACTGAAGCGCCACAGCTTTTGGCCAGCGCTACCGCATGGGGAATCACTTTGCCCCCGGTATCGGAACCGTCGGTGGGGACGAGTATTTTTTTGTACATATCGATCTCCTTTTAGAGAAGAGAAGCTGATCGGGATTGCGGTGAATGGAAGCCTCAATCACTACCCATATGCTGCTCCTCGAATGTATTGGCTGGCTTGTTGCAGATCAAACCTTGCCGGGCGCGCGCCCTGTTGCGACGGGCCGGGCCGGATCGGCGCACCACTCGCTCCAGGAGCCGGGGTACAGCAGGCTGCCGTCCATGCCGGCGTAGGTCATGGCCAGCAGGTTGTGGCAGCCTGTGACGCCGGAGCCGCAATGATGGATCACATCGCGCGGGTCCCAGTCTTCGAGCAGTGCGGTGAATTCTTCGCGCAGTTGCTCGCGCGATTTGAAGGTGCCGTCGGGCTGCAGATTGGTCTGGAAGAAGCGGTTTTTCGCCCCGGGAACATGCCCGCCGACCGGATCGATCGGCTCGACTTCGCCCGCATATCGCTCCGGCGCGCGTGCGTCCAGAACGAGGTGCTTGCCGCTGTGCAAGTTGTCGAGCACGCCGCGCGCAGGCACGGCCCCCGCCAGCGCGGGGCTGCGGCTGAAGTCGCCCGGGGCGCGGGCCGCTGGCGCCGCGCCCTCGCACGCGCCGCCAGCGGCCGGCCAGGCCTGCCAGCCGCCGTCGAGCACGGCCACCGCATCATGGCCGAGCCAGCGCAGCATCCACCACAGGCGCACGGCAAAGCTGCCGCCGGCTCGGTCGTAAACGACGACCTGCTGGTTTTGGCGCAGGCCGAGTTGGGCGAGTCGGGCTGCGAAGGCGTCGGGATCGGGCAGGGGGTGCCGACCGTTGTGCCCGCTTTTTGGGGCGGACAGGTCGCGGTCGAGATGAAGAAAAATCGCGCCAGGAATATGGGCCTGGTCATAGGCCTGCTGGCCCGCTTCGGGCTGGGCGAGGTCATGGCTGCAGTCGACGAGGTAGGCGTCACGCAGTGAGGCCAGCTCGGAGGCGGTAATCAGGGTGGTGTAGCGGGTTGACATGAGGCGAAAACTCCGTCAGGGAGACAGCGGGAAGTGAACCATAAAACAACAAAGCCCCGCATGGGAATACCGATGCGGGGCGAGTGGGCAAGCGTGCGCGCTCAGGCTGGAACCTGCAGCTTGTAGCGGTACCAGGCGTGGAAATGTCGCATGCCGTCTTCCATCGGCGATTGGTAGGGGCCGTGCTGGTCGTCGCCGCGTTCAAATAGCGCCTTGCGGCCAGCGTCCATGCGCTCGGCGATCTCGTCGTCTTCTGCGCAGGTTTCCATATAGGCCGCGCGCTCGGCCATGATGAACTCGCGCTCGAACGCTGCGATTTCTTCGGGGTAGAAAAACTCCACCATGTTCAGGGTCTTTTGCGGGCCAAGCGGATAGAGCGTGGACACCACGAGCACATGGGGATACCACTCCAGCATGATGTTGGGGTAGAGCGTGAGCCAGATGGCGCCGTGTTCGGGTAGCTTTTTGTCGGAGCGGAAGTTGAGCACCGCCTGATGCCATTTGCTGTACACCGCGCTGCCCGGGTGTTGCAGACCTTGATGGACGCCCACGGTCTGTACGCTCCATTCCGGCGCGAACTGCCATTGCAGCACGTTGCAGTCGACGAACTTGCCCAGCCCGGGGTGGAAGGGCACGACGTGGTAGTCCTCCAGATAGACCTCGATGAAGGTCTTCCAGTTGTAGTTGCACACGTGCATTTCGGTGTGGTCGTGCACGAAGCCGGTGAAATCGAACTCCTTGAGCACGGCGAGTTGCTCCATGGTCTGGGCCACGGGATAGCCGTTGTCCTCGAACATCATGCCGTTCCAGCGCTGTAGCGGGTAGGTTTGCAGATGCAGGCAGGGGTCTTGCTCGAAGTGAGGAGCGCCGACGAGTTGACCGTCGAGGCCGTAGGTCCAGCGATGCAGCGGGCAGACAATGTTCTTGCCCGTGCTGCCCATGCCGCGCAGCATCACGGCCTGCCGGTGGCGGCAGACGTTGGAAAGCAGTTCAATGCCTTCAGGCCCGTGAATCAGTGCGCGCCCTTCACCTTCCTGGGCGAGCGCGGCGTAATCGCCAATCTTGGGCACCGTGAGTTCATGTCCGAGATAGCGCGGGCCAGCGCGGAATATCTGTTCCTGCTCCAGCTTGAACAGGTCGTCATCGAAATAGGTCGAAACCGGCAATTGCAAATGATCTTGCGACAGACGAATGCTCAGATCGGACATGATGGCGATGCACCTCCACAATTCGTTGAAAAAAACCCCTACCTAACGTTGCGGCCGATTGTAGAGTCCATGCTTCATGCCGAGCCGCGATGCCGCGCCTAAAATGGGCGCCTTTCATCCCCTCTCCACATGATGCCCGCCGCCAAAACTGCCCGCCATGCCGATCAGGCCCCCGCCAGCTACGAACAGGCGCTGGCCGAGTTGGAGCAGATCGTGCAGGCCATGGAGGGAGGGCAGCTCAGCCTCGACGACTCGCTGACTTCCTACAAGCGCGGCAATCTGCTGCTGCAGTTCTGCCGCGGCAAACTGCAGGCGGTGGAGCAGCAGGTTCAGGTGCTCGATGGCGAGCAGCTCAAACCCTTGCGCACGGAACCCGATGAGGAGGATGACCGTGTCTGAGGTGCTGCATTTGGAGAGCGTGCCGCCGGGCTCCACCCAGCCGGGCGTACTGCCACTCAATCACTCCTTCGACCACTGGCTGCGCCAGCACCAGGCCCGGGCCCAGCAGTTGATCGTGCGCTTCGTGCCGCCGGGCCACCCGCTGGTGCCGCAGTTGCACGAAGCGATGCACTATGCCGCGGCCATGGGGGGCAAGCGCGTTCGCCCCTTGCTGGTGTGGGCGGCTGGCGAGTGTGTGCAGGCCGACGATCAGGCGCTCGACCGCGCCGCCTGCGCGGTGGAACTGGTGCATGCCTATTCGCTGGTGCACGACGATCTGCCCTGCATGGACGACGACGTGCTGCGGCGCGGCCAACCCACAACCCATGTGCGATTTGGCGAAGCCCTGGCCCTGCTGGCCGGAGATGCCTTGCAAGCCCTGGCCTATGAAGTGCTGACGCCCGAGGCAGACATCGCCCCGGCGCTGCAGGCGCGGCTGTGTGCGCTGCTGGCGCGGGCTTCCGGCGCTGACGGCATGGCCGGCGGCCAGACGCTCGACATCCTTGCGACCGGAGGCGCGGTCAGCGGTGACGATCTGATGCACATGCACAGCCGCAAGACGGGCGCCCTGCTCAAGGCCAGCGTGCTGATGGGCGCGGCCTGCGGCGGGTTTGACTCGGCGCATCCGGCCCAAACGTATACGGCTCTGGAAACCTATGGCGACGCCGTGGGCCTGGCCTTTCAGGTAGTAGATGACATTCTGGATGTCACCGGCGATTCTCATACCCTCGGAAAAACCGCGGGCAAGGACGCGCAGCAAAACAAGTCCACCTACGTTTCGGCGCTGGGTCTCGACGCCGCGCGCAAGCTGGCGCATGGTCTGCGCGACAAGGCGCAAGCCGCACTCGACGCCCTGCCGCCGCCGCAGCGCGCGGCCAGCCAGCGTTTGCGCGAACTTGCCGATCTAATCGTGTTGCGCGAGCATTGATCTGGCCACGCCTCGATATTCCTCATCTGATCAAGAGACTGTCACCATGAATCAGCGCCACGCCATTGCGCTTCCTGCTCTCGCTGCAGCCACTGCGCTGGGCACGCTGGGCGGGGCGCTCTGGCTGCAGCGCAAGGGGTTTGCGCCCTGTCCGCTGTGCATTCTGCAGCGCATGGCTTATCTGGGTGTGTTGATTTTTTCGCTTTCAGCCATCAGCCTGATCCGCTCGAATGCTCGGCTTGCGGCGCGCGTCGTGCTGGGCTTTGGGGTGCTCAGCGGCCTTGTCGGACTGGGTTTTGCTGCCCGGCACATCTGGCTGGTTTTGCACCCGGGGCAGCTCTGCGGACTCGACCCGCTGGCTGCCGTGATCAACCACTGGCCGGTTACGCAGTGGGCGCCGTGGATGTTTCGCGCAGATGGGCTTTGCGCTGATACCCCTTCGGTGTTCGGTTTGGCGCTGCCGTTCTGGTCTGCGGCCGGATTCGTTCTGGCGTCTGCCCTGCTGCTCGCCGCGATGTGGCGCCGCGCTTCCGCCCCAACACGCTGACCCAGGCGCTACTCCACGCGTTGTTCCACGATTTGCCCATCATGACTGCTTCGTTTTCTTTGCTGAACCGCATCGCCTCGCCCGAAGATCTCCGTGCGCTCGACCGCGCGCACCTGCGGCAACTGGCGGTTGAGCTGCGTGAATTCATCCTGCAATCGGTTTCGCGCACCGGCGGGCATCTGTCGTCGAACCTCGGCACCGTGGAATTGACCATTGCCTTGCACGCCGTGTTCAACACCCCGCATGACCGACTGGTGTGGGATGTCGGGCATCAGACCTATGCCCACAAGATTCTCACCGGACGTCGCGACGGTATGCGCGGCCTGCGGCAGAAGGGCGGCATTTCCGGCTTTCCGCGCCGCGAAGAATCGCCGTTCGATGCCTTCGGCACCGCCCATTCGTCCACCTCGATTTCGGCCGCGCTGGGCATGGCGCTGGCCGCGCAGCGCAAGGGCGAATCGCGGCGCGTGGTCGCCGTGATCGGCGATGGCGCGCTCACGGGGGGCATGGCATTCGAGGCGCTCAACAACGTCGGCGTGCACCCCGAGGCCGATCTGCTCATCGTGCTCAACGACAACGACATGTCGATCTCGCCGCCGGTGGGCGCGCTCAATCGCCACCTCACCGGGCTGCTGTCGGGCGGACTGTTCACTGCGGCGCGCAGCACCGCCAAACAGGTGCTCAGCGCCGCACCGCCTTTGCTGGGCCTGGCGCGCCGCCTGGAGGAATATGCCAAGGGGCTGGTGGCGCCTTCGCCCTTGTTCGAAGAGCTCGGGGTGAAGTATTTCGGGCCGATCGACGGCCACGACCTCGATGCGCTCATTCCCACCCTGCACAATCTGCGCGACATGCACGGCCCCATCCTGCTGCATGTGGTGACCAAGAAGGGGCAGGGCTACAAGCTGGCCGAGGCCGATCCGGTGGCCTATCACGGGCCGGGACGGTTCGACCCGGCCGTGGGGCTGGCGCCCGGCAAGCCCGGCAAGGCGCCCACCTTCACTCAGGTGTTCGGCCAGTGGCTGTGCGACATGGCGCAGGCCGACGCGCGTCTGGTGGGCATCACGCCGGCCATGCGGGAGGGTTCCGGTCTGGTTGAGTTTGCCGAGCGTTTTCCGCAGCGTTATTTCGATGTGGGCATCGCCGAGCAGCACGCAGTCACCTTTGCTGCCGGTCTGGCCTGCGAGGGGTTGAAGCCGGTGGTGGCGATCTACTCCACCTTCCTGCAGCGCGGCTACGACCAGGTGATTCACGATGTGGCCATTCAGAACTTGCCCGTGATGTTCGCGGTAGACCGGGCCGGTGTGGTGGGGGCGGACGGGGCAACGCATACCGGCGCCTTCGACATCCCCTTCCTGCGCTGCGTACCCAATCTCAGCGTGCTCGCCCCGGCTGACGAAAACGAATGTCGGCAGCTGCTCACCACGGCCTACCGCCACAGCGGCCCCGCGGCGGTGCGCTACCCGCGCGGCAGCGGCGTCGGCGTGGCCGTGCAGGCCGCGCTCACCGAACTTCCCTGGGGGAAATCGCAGCCACGGCGCGCCAGTGCCGCCAAACCGGGGCAGCGCATCGCCATGCTCGCGTTCGGCCCGGTGCTCTATGCCGCGCTACAAGCGGCTGAAGAGTTCGACGCCAGTGTGATCAATATGCGGTTCGTGAAACCGCTCGATACGGCGGCGCTGCTGGCCGCTGCAAGTAGTCACGATGCTCTGGTCACCGTGGAAGAAGGGGTGGTCAGTGGCGGGGCGGGCTCGGCCTGTCTAGAGGCTTTGCAGGCGGCGGGCGTTCAGATTCCGGTGCTCAACCTCGGTCTGCCCGATGCCTGGCTCGAACATGGCGACCCCGCGCAAATCACCACTGACATCGGGCTGGACGCCGCGGGCATTGCCGCGAGCGTGCGCAAACGCTTTGGCGCCTTGCTACATCCCGCAGGCCGTCAGCGCGCGGCCAACGAATAAAACCTCACGGTGTGCCGAGGCACTGGCCGAGGTTATTCGCCAGATTGCGCATCAACTGGGTATAGCCTTCCAGACCCAGCGGCCCCTTGGCGCCGAGCGGGTCGAGCGTGCCGACTCGCGCCCGGGTTCCCTCGATCAAGGTCTGCACCAGCCGCGGTTCGAACTGCGGCTCGGCAAACACGCAGACCACGCCTAGCGACTTGATCTTGTCGCGCATCTGACTCACGCGTCGCGCATTGGCCATGGCGTCGGGGCTGACCAGAATCGAGCCGGCCGCACGCAGCCCGAAGGCATGTTCAAAGTATTGATAAGCATCGTGAAACACGATGAAGGGCTTGCTTTTGACCGGGGCGAGTTGCGCGGTGAGTTCCGCCGTCATTGCATCGATGCGCTGCACCGCTTGCTCTGCATTGGCCTGGTATTGCGCCGCATGTTGCGGGTCTTTCGCCGCCAGCGCGCGGGCCGCGCTGCGCACGATGACCTTGGCATTGGTGGGTGACAACCAGAGATGACCGTCGAAGCTGCCAGTGTGCACATGGTCATGTTCGCTGCCGTGGTCATGCGCTGCGCCATGATCGTGCGATGGCGCCAGCTTCGGAGCAGGGCGCTTGCGCTCCCAGTCGCCGCCCATGCGCGCGGGCAGCAAGTCCATGCCGGGCTGAGTGGAAAGGGTGACCACCTGGGTCGATTTGGGCAGCGCCTTGGTGATCTTGGTCAGCGCGGGCTCGACGTCCGGCCCGATCCAGAACAGAAGCTGCGCCTGCTCGGCGCTGGCTCGCTCAGAGGGTTTGAACGCATAGGTGTGGGGCGAATTTCCCGGCGGAATCAGCACCGTGGGTTTGCCTACCCCGGCCATGACGGCCGCCACCAGATCGGCCACGGGTTTGATACTCACCGCGACCCGCGGCGTTTCAGCCTGCGCCCCCAGCGGGGCCAGGGTTGCAGCGAGGAAGACCGAAATTGATAAGAGGCGTCGTAGGAAGATCATTTTTGAACGAGGGCGTTGAGAAAGTAATTAGTTACAATGTAACACTTGCAACAGAAAATAACGCACTTGTCTCCTACAGAACCGCTCATCGCCCTCGAGGGCATCCATGTGCAACGCCACGGCAATGCGCTGCTCACCGACGTCAGTCTGCGCGTGCTACCTCGCCAGATCGTGACGCTGGTCGGCCCGAATGGTGCGGGCAAGACCACGCTGGTGCGCGTGCTGCTCGGCTTGATTACAGCGGATCGCGGCGTCGTGCGGCGTCGTAGCGGGCTGCGCGTGGGCTATGTGCCGCAGCGTTTCATCCCGCCGCCCAGCTTGCCGATGGATGTGGACGGTTTTCTGCGCCTGGCGGGGCCGAGTACCGAGCAGCAGCGCGAGCAGCGGCTGGCCGATAACGGCGCCGACGATCTGCTGCGGCGACCGCTGCGGGCGCTTTCCGGCGGGGAAATGCAGCGGGTTCTGCTCGCCCGGGCGATGCTGCGCAAGCCCGATTTGCTGGTGCTCGACGAACCGGCGCAAGGGCTCGATGTGCAGGGCCAGCAGGAGTTCTATGCCTTGATCGCCCGCCTGCGTGACTCATCAGGTTGCGGCGTGCTGCTGATTTCGCACGATCTGCATCTGGTCATGGCCGCCACCGACGAGGTGGTTTGCCTGGAGCGTCATGTCTGCTGCGTGGGGCGGCCGGAAGATATCAGCGTGCATCCGGAATACCTGCGACTTTTCGGGCGCGATCTGACCGGGCTGGCGGTCTATCGTCATCACCACGATCATCATCACGACCTGCACGGCAATATCGTGTCCGATGAGGCCGAAGGACGGACGCACCATGACTGAATTCCTGCTGCCTGATTTCGTCTGGCGCGCCTTGATCGGCGGCGTGGGCGTGGCACTGCTGGCGGGGCCGCTGGGTTGCTTTGTGGTGTGGCGACGGATGGCCTACTTTGGTGAAACGCTGGCGCACTCGGCCTTTCTGGGCGTGGCGCTGGGGCTGTTGCTGCACCTCGATCCGGTCATCGGCGTGCTCGCGGTAAGCGTGGTCATCGCCCTCGTTCTGGCGCGGCGCCAACCGGCTGAAGGCATTGCCGAAGACACGCTGCTCGGCCTGCTGGCGCACACCAGTCTGGCGCTGGGCCTGGTGGTGCTCGCCTTCATGGAGGACGTGCGCGTCGATCTGTTCTCTTATCTGTTCGGCGACATTCTGGCACTGCGGACGGCAGATTTGGGCTGGATCCTCCTGATCGATGTCGTGGGCCTGTCTTTGCTGGCCTGGCTGTGGCAGGGCTTGCTGGCACTCACCGTGCATGAAGAACTCGCCGCCGTGGAGGGGCGGCGGGTGAAATGGCTGCAACTGGCGTTCATGCTGGTGCTGGCGGTTTTCGTCGCGCTGGCGATGAAGCTCGTGGGCATTTTGCTCACGGTGGCCATGCTCATCATTCCGGCGGCGGCGGCGCGGCGGCTGGCGCGTACTCCCGTGCAGATGGCGCTGGGCGCGGCCGCAATTGGCGCAGTCGCCGTCCTGCTGGGGCTGCTGGCCTCACTGCATTCCGACCTGCCCTCGGGCCCCGCCATGGTGGTCGCGGCGGCGTTGCTGTTTCTGCTGCTTCGGGTGTTGCCGCAGCGCGGTTGAACGCCCCCATTTCCGCAGACCGCGCAAGGATGTGCGCAGTCCGGGATAATCCGAGAACTTTTCTCAACTATGCCCCGGGCGGGCGGTGCCGAACCCCATCGGCGCTGCCCCACCCGTCATCCCATGAACAAACCCTTTGAAGCCATTCCGGATATCCAGAGCACTGTGGACGAGCGCCATATCGCGATCCAGCGGGTCGGGGTCAAGGGCTTGCGCTATCCCCTCAACGTGCGTCTGCGCGACGGCAGCATTCACCCGAGCATCGCCCAGGTAACGGCCGACGTGGCGCTGCCCGCCGAGAAAAAGGGCACGCATATGTCGCGCTTCGTCGAGCTGCTCGAGGCCATGTCCGAGGCGATGGACGCGCAGGCTTTTGCTGCGCTCACCCGGCAGATGCTGCCCAAGCTCAACGCCACGGCGGGGCGTCTGGAATTCGCCTTCACGCTGTTTCTGCGCAAGACCGCGCCGGTCTCGGGCGTGCAAAGTCTGCTCGATTACGAGGCGGGTTGGATCGCAGAAGCGCGCGGCGATCAGGTCAAGCTCACGGCCAAGGTCATGGTGCCGGTGAAATCGCTGTGCCCGTGCTCGAAGGAAATCTCGGATTACGGCGCGCACAACCAGCGCTCGCACATCACCATCACGGCCGAACTGCTGCAACCGGTGGCGCTGGAAGAACTCATCCGCATTGCCGAGGAAGAGGCTTCGTGCGAGATCTGGGGCTTGCTCAAGCGCCCGGACGAGAAATACGTCACCGAGCACGCCTACGAAAATCCCAAGTTTGTCGAGGATCTGGTGCGTGATGTCGCCGCCCGGCTCAATGCCGATCCGCGTATCGGCCATTACGTGGCCGAGGCGGAGAACTTCGAATCCATCCACAACCACTCGGCCTACGCCCTGATCGAGCGGGTTTGAGCTGCGTCATTCGACCTCTCGCAAGGCCTTGAGACGGTAGAGGGTCTCAAGCGCCTGGCGCGGCGTGAGGGTGTCGGGATCGGTGGCATCGAGCGCCTCGATCAGCGCTTCGTGCGTGGGGACTGACACTGGCTCTGCTTCAGCAATTTCCGCAGACGCTGCAAACAGATCGAGCTGCGCTTCCTGTTGCTGATGCTGGCGTTCCAGCGCATCGAGCCGCTTGCGGGCGTCGCGGATGACGGCAGACGGCACCCCCGCCAACTGGGCGACCTGCACGCCATAGCTGCGACTGGCCGGGCCCTCGCGCACCTCGTGCAGAAACACAATGCCCTGCGGCGTTTCCGCTGCGCCCACATGCACATTGGCGGCCTGCGGGTGGCGCAGCACCAGATCCGTCAACTCAAAGTAATGCGTGGCGAACAGGGTGAGGCTGCGGTTGCGGTCGTGCAACTGCGCGGCAATGGCCGCGGCCAGCGCGAGGCCGTCGAAGGTGGAAGTGCCGCGCCCGACCTCGTCCATCAACACCAGGCTGTGGGGCGTGGCCTGCCGCAGAATCGCCGCGGTTTCGGCCATTTCGACCATGAAGGTAGATTGCCCGCCGGCCAGATCGTCGGAGGCCCCGATGCGGGTGAAAATCGCGTCCAGCGGGCCGATGCGAGCGCTGCGCGCCGGGACATAGCTGCCGAGGTAGGCGAGCAGGGCGATCAGCGCGGTCTGCCGCATATAGGTGGATTTGCCGCCCATGTTCGGCCCGGTGAGAATGAGCAGGCGGCGCTGTTCGTCGAGCTGGCAATCGTTGGGAATGAAGCGGTCAACCCGGCTCTCGATGACCGGATGACGGCCGCCCGCGATGTCGATGCCCGGCGCCTCGACGAACTCGGGGCACACCCAGCCGAAGGTGCTCGCGCGCTCGGCCAGGGCGGCCAGGGTGTCGAGTAGGGCGATGGCCTGCGCGGCGCGGCGGATATCGGCCAGCGCGGGCTGCAGCGCTTCGATGACGCCCTCGAACAAGACTTTCTCGCGCGCCAATGCGCGATCCTGCGCGGAAAGCGCCTTGTCCTCGAAGGCCTTGAGTTCCGGGGTGATGTAGCGCTCGGCACCCTTGAGCGTCTGGCGGCGGCGGTAGTCGCCGGGCACTTTGTCGGTCTGGCCGTGGGTGACTTCGATGAAAAACCCGTGAACCTTGTTGTATTGCACCCGCAAGTTGGCGATGCCGGTGCGCGCGCGTTCGCGCTGTTCCAGCTCCATGAGAAAGCTGCCGCAGTCGGTGTCGATGGCGCGGAGTTCGTCAAGTTCGGCATCGAAGTCGGCTGCGATCACGCCGCCATCGCGCAGGTTCAGCGCCGGTTCGGCCGTGATGGCGCTTAGCAGCAAGGCGGCGGGTTCGGGCGGCTGATCGAGCTGCGCATCGATGTTTTGCAGCAGGGCGCAGCGCTCGAATGCGGCCGCCTGGCGACGCAGTGCAGGCAGGCGCTGCAGGCCGTCGCGCAACGCCGACAGTTCGCGCGGCTTGGCCTGCTTCAGCGCGATGCGCGCGGCAATGCGCTCCAGATCGGCCATGCCGCGCAGGCTGCCGCGCAACGCCGCCAAGTCGCCGTCGCTCAGCGCCTGCAAAGCGGCGTGGCGCGCGCGGGCGACGTTGGCGTCACGCGGCGGCGCCTGCAGCCAGTCGCGCAGCAGGCGGCTGCCCGCCGCGGTCTGGCAACTGTCGAGATGGGAAAACAGCGTGGGGCTGTCTTCGCCGCGCAAGGGTTGCAGAATCTCCAGGTTTCGACGGGCCACGGCGTCCAGCCGCAGACTGTGTTCGGCCCGCTCGACCCGCAGATCGGCCAGCAGGGGCAGCGTGCCGCCCTGCGTCTGCTCGGCGTAGGTCAGCAGGGCGGCAGCGGCGGCATGTGCCGCGCTCAGGGTTTGCGCGCCGAACCCGTCGAGATGAGCCACCTGCAACTGCGCGCAGAGCTTGCGCAGACCGAGCGCGGTGTCGAAATGCCATTCCGGCCGCTCGGTCGTGTAGGGCCACCGGGTTTCGTCCGGCAGGCTTTGGTGCTGCGGCCACAACACCTCGGCGGGCGCGACGCGGGCCAGCCAGTCGGGCAGGGCGGCCGCTTCGCAGTGCGCCAGGGTGAGGCCGCCGCCGGTCAGCGCCATCCACGCCAGCCCCCATTCGCCGCGCGCCGATTTCGGCGGCGCAATGGCCAGCAGAATGGCATCGCGCTTGTCGTCGAGCAGCGCCTGTTCGGTGAGCGTGCCCGGGGTGACCACGCGCACCACGCGGCGCTCGACCAGGCCTTTGGCCTGCGCCGGATCGCCGATTTGCTCGCAGATCGCCGCCGACTCGCCGAGCTTGACCAGCTTGGCCAGATAGCCATCGAGCGCCTGCGCCGGCACCCCGGCCATGATGACCGGCTCGCCCGCCGACTGTCCGCGCCGGGTCAGCGTGATGTCGAGCAACCGCGCGGCCTTCTCGGCATCTTCGTAAAACAGTTCGTAGAAATCGCCCATGCGACACAGCAGCAGCGTGCCGGGATGCTCCGCTTTCATGCGCAGGTATTGCTGCATCAAGGGCGTGTGAGCGGCCAGATTGGATGGGGCGGGCATGGATCGGGTGGGTGGACGGCAACACGCTATTTTGCCTGCGGGCGAGGTGATCTGCCTCGAAACCGGCCGTTCACTTTCTGAAACAAGCCGATACGCTTGACACATGCAGAAATAAAAACAAGAATGCGAACCGTTATCAACAACGGAGTGTGTCTTGAAAGCAATCAAATCCATTTATCGGTCCGTGATCGTCGGATTGATGTTCGCAACAACGTCTGGCGCTGCTTCGGCCGACGAGAATTTGCTGGGCTATACCTCCGGGGCGGAAACGCTGCCTGCAGGAGCCTCAGAGGCCTATTTCTGGATCACTGATCACAGTGGCAAACGGCGCGGAAGCTATTCGGCGCAGTATCTGCGCGCCGAATACGAATATGGCATCAGCAACAGCCTGAGTGGTGCGATCTACCTCAACGGCTATCGCCACAGCTACAACTGCGGCACGATAGGCTGCGCCGGGCCGGTAGCGGGCGGAGAAATCACCAGCAGCCTCCACCGGACGCAGTTCAGCGGGTTCTCGCTGGAACTGAAAAAAATGCTGCTCTCCCCCTACAAGGATGATTTGGGCGTGGCGCTGTATGGCGAAGTCACCTACGACAGCGTTGACCCGATTACCGGCGAAAAAGGGCAGGGCTATGAGCTGGAAACCAAGCTCATTCTGCAGCGGCCCTATCTCGACGGTCAGTTGCAGTGGATGACCAATCTGGAGTTGGAAGCCGAGTCGTGGCGGCCCAGCGCAGGTGGCGGCACGGAGTATGCGGTGGCCCCACGGCTGCGAACGGGCCTGTCGTATCGATTTGCACCGAACTGGTTCATCGGCGCCGAAGGCTGGATCGATGCCGAGATTCTCAAACCCGCGAATCAGTCCTGGGAATTCGACCACTGGGATTTCTTCGCCGGCCCGTCCATCCACTACGGCGGAAAAGCCTGGTGGGCCACACTGACCTGGGCCCAGCAGATCGGTGGCTCAAACGAGTCCGACAACAACTCCACGGGTGTACATCTGGCCGATCATGAACGGCGCGAAATCCGGCTCAAGCTTGGCTACAACTTCTGAGAGGGTGTGAACAAATCCGCCATGACCGCTCCTCGCGCCCAAACACCCCCGCTCGGCGTTACAAATGCGCGCCGTGCCGACAGGCACGGCTGTGCTTTGCGCCTTGTCCGGGGACGTTTGGACGCGCTGCTCGGCCACGCCGGATTCATTCACACCCTCTGAGGCCTGGATCATTTTTGAAAGGAACACGCATGCAAGGATGGCACCCCTATTTATTGATGCCTCTGGCCGCGTTGGTCGCTGCGCCGGTCGGAGCCACCGAATATCTGACGGTTGAGCAGGCGCAGAAGTCGCTGTTCCCCGAGGCTGATCGATTCATTGCGGTGCCGGTGCAGTTGAGCGCGGCGCAAAAATCCGCGATCGAGGCGCGCTCCGGTTTGAAGCAGCGCTGGGATAAACAGGAGGTCTGGCGAGCGGAGCGAGAGGGTAAATTGCTCGGCTGGTTCATCGTCGATGATGTGGTGGGTAAGCACGAATTCATTCACTACGCGGCCGCGCTCTTGCCAGAGGGGCGTGTGCGCGGCATCGAGGTCATGATCTACCGCGAGACCCACGGCGATCAGATCCGCCAGTCCAGCTGGCGAAAGACGCTGGAAGGCAAAACGCTGGCTGACCCGTTCAAGCTCGACAAGGACGTGCCCAATATCAGCGGCGCCACGCTGTCTTGCCGCAATGTAATGAACGGAGTCAAGCGCCTTCTGGTGCTGCAACAAGTTGCGTTGCAGGCGGGCACATGAAAGACGACACCCTCTCCGTGCGCAGGCTTCGACCCTTGCTGGGAACCTGGGTGGAGATCCAGGCCACTGGGCGATCGACTCGGGTAGAGCGGGCCGTAAAAAGCGCTTTTTTACATATCGCTCGGGTGCAGGAACGCATGAGCTTTCATGCGCCCGACAGCGTGTTGAGTCGCATCAATCTGCATGCGCACCATACGCCCCAGCCCGTCGATGCCTGGACCTGGGATGTGCTGCGCAAGTCGCGTGCCTTGTCGCTGGCCAGCGAAGGCCGCTTCGACATCACCTTGGGCGCGCGTCTGGTCGAGCGTGGCGTTCTGCCCGATCATGGCTTTGCCACGCTTGAAGCAGCCGTCGGCAGCGATGCGCTGGTGATGTGGCCCGGACGGCGCGTGGGCCTGCGTCGCCCCGTGCTGCTTACGCTCGATGGCATCGCCAAGGGCTATGCGGTGGATCTCGCCATCCAGAGTTTGCAGCGCGCCGGCATTGACCAGGCCGTGGTGAACGCCGGCGGTGATTTGCGGGCTTTTGGCCCTCACGCCGTGCCTTTGGGGATACGCCTGGCCAACGGCGCCGTGTACCGGGCAGGGTCGCTGTGCAACGCGGCGGTGGCCAGTTCGATGGTGGGACACGCGGGATCAGCACGGCAGAACTTTCCCGGCTGTGTCTTGCACCCCGGTGGCGGCAACTGGCGCGGCGCGGCGCCCAAAGTCTGGACGGTACAAGCCGAGTCATGCTGGCGAGCCGACGCGCTGACCAAAGTGGCGGCGCTCTCGCCCCCGACGCGGCGGCATATATTGGTCGCGCAATTGGGCGGACGCATTCTTCCGACGGGAAGTGTCACGGCACGGGAGGAAGCCGCTTGAAAACTTATCCGCGCCATTTCGTATCGGTCTTGTATCTGACCTTGTTCGCGCTGCTGACAACGGGTTTGTTGCTGACGCCCGGCGCGCTGCAGATGCGCCTGGATTGGGACATGCCCTGGTCTCTACCCAGCGGTTTGCGTACCTGGACGGCTGCGGGCCATGCGCTGAGTTTTCTTTCGATGCTCAGCCTCGTCGGCGCGGTGTGGGCCGTCCATATTCGGGCCGGATGGGTCAGGCGGGAGAATGTGCGCAGCGGTCTGCTTCTGCTGGCGGCTTTTGGCTTGCTTGGCCTGAGCGGGCTGGGCCTGTATTACGCCGGAGGCGAAAACCTCCCTGCCTGGAGCGCGGTAGCTCACTTGCTGGCCGGTGGCCTGTTGCCCTTGTTGTTTGTAGCGCACCTGTTGGGCGCCCGCGCAGCGGCCCGTCGCGCATGGCCGCAGCACCGAAAAATGTTTCAGCCGACAGATCAATCGACGGTTCAGCCCGCCGCTCGCGCCAGCACGGCGCGCACCGCACCCTGCGCATCACAAACGGTTTCGACCCGGTCGTAAGCCGGGTGCTTTTCCAGCAACTGCGTCATTGCCGGGCCTTGGCCGAGGCCGACTTCCATGCCGAGCCAGCCGCCGGGGCGCAGCAGAGGGGGGGCTTCGCGGATCAGCCGCATGAGAATGCGCACGCCGAACGGCCCGCCGTCGAAGGCGAGATGGGGTTCATGTCCGACGATCTCGTGCGGCATGGTGTCCATCTTGGCGGTGGAAATGTAGGGCGGCAACGAGACCACCAAGTCCACCTTGCCCTGAAACTCGGCGCCGAACGGGGCGAGCAGGTCGCCGGTATGCAGGCTGACACGCTGGCCCAGATCGAGGTTTTGGGTGTTGGCGCGGGCCAGGTCGATGGCGGTTTGGGAAATGTCGGCGCCATGCACCTGTGCCTGGGGTACGGCGTGCGCAAGCGCCAGGGCGAGATTGCCCGAGCCGCAACACACGTCGATCACGACAGGAGGCGTTGCCGCGGCCTCGGCCATCGAACGCAGTTTTTGCGCTGCGATCTGGCCGAGCAGTTCGCTTTCGGCGCGCGGAATGAGGGCTTCGGGCGAGGCCAGCAGTTCGAGCCCCATGAAGCGCTGCCATCCGGTGAGGTAGGCGATGGGCTCTCCGGCAACACGGCGTTCGATCAGGCCGTCGAGCGCTTCGAGCTGCGCGGCGCCCAGCGCGACCAAGGGCGTTTCTGCCGCAGCGTGCAGAGACATCGGGCGTCCGGCGGCCAGCAGCCAGAGCGCACGCAGGGCGGAGGCGGGCGTCTCTTCCGGTTTGTCGGGCAGGATGTCGAGGGCCTGAGTGAGCCGAGTCAGGCGCTGTTCGAACACGGCCTGTGCTTCCGGCCCAAGGGCTTGCAGATTGGGGGCGGTTTGTGCGGGCGATGATGCGGCGTCGAGATTCAAGAAACGCTCTCCTGTGAGGGATAAAAAACGGGCTCGATCAGCGCGGGTCGGGCATGCAGGTAGCGGGTGGTGCGCCGCTTGGCATCGATGTCGTTCAGCACGGCAACGGCGCGCTCCTCTGGAATGGCCAGTGCCTCGGCCAGTTCCGCGGCGCTGTAGCCGTGATTGCGGGCCCAGAGGGCCAGATCCATTTGATGCCAGGGCAGGGCGAAATAAAACTCGTCCTGGCCTTGCGGCAGGCTGTAGGTATCGGTGGTCGGGGCGGCGTTGCACACGGCCTCGGGCAGACCAAGATGCCGCGCCAGGGCATAGACCTGGGTCTTGTAGAGGTGGGCGATGGGTTTGAGATCGGCGGAGCCGTCGCCGTTTTTCACAAAAAAACCCTGGTCGTATTCGAGCCGGTTGGGCGTGCCGATGACCGCATAGTTCAGACGGTCGGCGTGGAAGTATTCGAGGGTTTTGCGCAGGCGCTGCTTGTGGTTGGTTGCGGCGACGATCTGCAGATATTCGCGCAGCGGCAGCCGCGCCTCTTGCATCTGTCCGTCGGGCGCCTGGGCGATGATCTTGAAATGGTTGATGCCGCCAGCCAACCCGCCAGAGATGGCGAGCTTGATCTTCCATTGCGCGGTGTAGCCAGGCAGCACCGCGCGCACGGCCTCGTCGCGCCAGCGATAGCAGCCGATGGACTCCAGCGCGGGGGCGATGTTTTCCACCGTGTATTCGATGCCGAGCTGCTGTGCGACCTGCCCGCCCAGACTAGCGCTGCTGTCCGACGAATCTCGCTCGGGCATGAGCAGGCCGAATACCCGCTGCGGCCCGAGGGCGCGCACCGCCAGAGCCGCGCACACCGAGCTGTCAACGCCGCCGGAAAGGCCCAGCACCACGCCGCGCTTGTTGAAGCCGCGCAAGGTGTGGAGGAAAAAGTCGGCAATGCGGACGGTTTCAGCCTCGCAGTCGATGGCAAGAACGTCGGTAGTCAGCGCAGGGCGGGTCATGCTTTCAGGCCGCCTGTTTGCGTTGCACATAGGCGGCGATGGCGGCCACGCTGTCGAGGTTGTCGGGCACCATTTCGATGTCGGCGACCTGAATGCCCCAGTTCTCTTCGAGGAAGAGGATGAGTTCGAGCACGCCGGTGGAGTCGAGAATGTGCAGATCGAGCAGCGAGTCGGTGTCGCTGTAGCTCGTGTCGCGCGCGCCGAGCAGAAAGTTGCTGTCGATGTAGTCGCGAATTTTTTTCTGAATGTCAGACATGGGAATGAAGCCTCGGTAAGAGCGAAGGTGGAAAGTCGGCGGGTTCAGCGCAAGCCGGTTTTTTTTATTTTTCCGGTGTCGGTGCGGGGCAGGGCATCGACAAATTCAACATATTTGGGAGCCATGAAATTTTCGATGTGCGCCAGGCAGTGCTTGATCACTTCGCGCTCGGTGAGTGTGTAGCCCGGCTTGCAGACCACAAAGGCCTTGACCGCCTGGCCGAGTAGCGCGTCGTCCACGCCGATGACGGCGGCCTCAAACACGCCACCCAGCGCATGCAGCACGTTTTCGACTTCGCGCGGGCTGACTTTTTCGCCGCGGCTTTTGATGATGTCGTCGCGTCGCGCCACAAAATACAGCCAGCCTTCTTCGTCGGTGCGAAACAGGTCGCCCGAATACAGCACCATTTCACCGGGAATCGGCCCCGGCCGCAGGCGCTGCGCGGTTTGCTCGGGTTTGCGCCAGTAGCCGCGCATCACATGGCTGCCGCGGATGACCAGCTCGCCGGTGCTGCCGTTGGGCAGGCGGCGGCCTTCGTCATCCGCCAGCCAGACTTCTTCATTGGGCATGCCGCGCCCGACGCTGCCGGGGCGCACATCGAGCTGTTCGGGCGGCAGATAGGTCACCCGCTTGCACTCGGTCAGCCCGTACATGGAAAACAGCGTGGCCTGCGGAAACAGGGTGCGAATCTGCGCAATCTGCGTTTGTGGCAAGGCTGCCGCGGTGTTGGTGATCAACCGCAGCGCCGAGAGGTCGAACTCATGCAGCGCCTTGAGGTTGGTCAGCAGGGTGAACATGGTGGGCACGCCGGGAAACACCGTCACCCGTTCCTGCGCCATATTGGCCAACACCTTGACCGGAAAGGTGAACGAGCGCTCCAGCAGCACGGTGGCGCCCAGGCTGAAGGCCATGAGCACCTGATACAGCCCATAGTCGAAGGCCAGAGGCAGGGCGCAGACGATGATGTCGTCCTGCCGCAGCCCGAGATAACCGCGTACCGAGCGCAGCGCGGTGAGCATGTTGAGGTGCGTGAGCATCACCCCTTTGGCATCGCCGGTGGAGCCCGAGGTGTAGATGATGGCGGCCAGATCCTGGTCGATCAGATCGGGTTGCGTGGGCGAGCAGGCCGCGCCGGGCAGGGCGGCAGGGAAGGCGCATTCGCGTGGATCGGGCGTGCCGACGCCCGGCTTGCCCTGCGCGTACGCCGTGAGCATGTAGCAATGACGCACGCTGGGATTCAGCGCCAGAGCCGCGCGGCTAGTTTCGGCCAGTTCCTGCTGGGTGAACAAGGCGCAGGCTTCGGAATCGTTGAGGATATAGGCCAGCTTGTCGGCCTTGGTGAGGGTGTTGACCGGCATGAACACCGCACCGATCTTGAGCACGGCATACATGGCCGCGATCATTTCCACGCAGTTGTCGAGAAACAGCGCCACCCGCTCGCCGCGCTGCACTCCATGGGCTCGCAGTGCGGCGGCGATGCCCTCCACCTGGTCGGCCAATTCGCCATAGCGGGTCGTCACGCCCTCGCGCACGATGGCGCGATGTTCGGCAAAGTCGGCGGCGGTGGTCTCGAAAGTGTGGTGAAGCAGCATGAGCGTCCATTAAAAACGAGGTAACCCAGCATAAGGGCGGAGTGTGCTGAAGCGTCACCCCGCAATCGCACGGAAAGCGCCAGAATGTGATTTTTTTGGGAGGGCGTGGTGGCGCGAAAGCGACGGCGTCCCGCTATGCTTCAACCCAGATTGTTCATTAGGACACGGGATGATGGCGGGGCGGGTTGGGGATGGATTGGCCCCTGCGCGACAAGCCCGTAGCCCAAGCTATGGGCGCGAAGCGCGGGGGCAAAGACGCCCCAAAACCGACCGCCAGCAACCGTGTAGGGGCGAAGTCCCCGCCTAATGGACAATCTGGGTTAAATTTTCAATTCAGAGCACAAGCATGGGACTGGGGCTTTACATCATTGGCGACGAAATCCTGTCGGGAAAGCGGCAGGACAAACATTTCCCTCAGATCCTGGCTCTCCTCAAAGCGCGAGAGATGCGGTTGGACTGGGTGAGCTATCTGGGCGACGATCCCGCCCAGCTGACCGAGGCATTTGCCGCCAGTTTTCGGCGCGGCGATGTGGCGCTGAGTTGCGGCGGCATCGGCGCCACGCCAGACGATCACACCCGGCAGAGCGCCGCAGCTGCGCTGGGCCTGCCGCTGGAGTTGCACCCCGAAGCGAAGGCGCTGATTCAGCAGCGGGTCATCGAAGCCGGGCTGGGCGATGTGGACAGCCCCGCCAACCAGCAGCGCTTGCAGATGGGACTGTTTCCGCAGGGCAGCACCATCATTCCCAATCCTTACAACCGCATTCCGGGTTTTTCCATCCGGCAGCATTACTTCGTGCCGGGCTTTCCGGTCATGGCGTGGCCGATGCTCGAATGGGCGCTGGATGGTCCGCTGGCGCATCTGCACGGCCAGGGTCATCAAGTTGAAAGGGCCGTGATCGTGCGCCACGCGATGGAGTCTGACCTCACGCCCTTGATGGAAGACATCGAGCAGCGGTTTCCGGGCATCAAGGTTTTCAGCCTCCCCAGCGTCGATCACCCGGTCTGGGGGCGGCACATTGAACTCGGCGTGAAGGGCGGCTCGGCGGGCGTGAACGAGGCATTCGTCTATCTGCAAGCCCATCTGCCGGAAGGGAGTTGGGAAGATGCACCAAAATGAGCTTGTACGCACTTAAACGGGGCATTCAATTCTTCGGCACTATTCTGGTGCATTTTTCGCAGTCTTTAAGCCCCTCTTTCCCCCTGGCGGATTCGTTTACACCCTCTCGGGTCTCAAACGATCTGGGCACGCTTTCTGCTAGATTCCCGGCACTGCGCGGAGCATTGCAGCAAACGATGTCGAGTGGCGTCTTCATAACGACAGATGCCCACCCCAACGCATTTCAACCTGACAGGAGATTTTCATGAGCAAAACAGTCGCCGACGTGATGGGCCTGGTGAAAGAGCACGATGTCAAATTCGTGGATTTCCGTTTCACCGACACCCGCGGCAAAGAGCAGCACGTTACGGTGCCTGTCTCGCATTTCGATGAAGGCAAGTTCTCCGACGGGCACGCCTTCGACGGCTCGTCCATCGCCGGCTGGAAGGGTATTGAAGCCTCGGACATGTTGCTCATGCCCGACCCGAACACCGCCAATATCGATCCGTTCTACGAAGAAACCACGCTGCTGCTGAGCTGCGACGTGCTCGAACCCGGTGACGGCAAGCCCTACGACCGCGACCCGCGTTCCATCGCCAAAAAAGCCGAGGCCTACCTCAAGGCTTCGGGCATCGGCGATACCGCCTTCTTCGGCCCGGAACCCGAATTCTTCATCTTCGACCAGGTTCGCTGGAATGTGGACATGTCGGGCAGCTTCGTCAAGATCGACTCCAACGAAGCCGCCTGGGCGACCGGCGACAAGTTGGAAGGCGGCAATATGGGCCACCGCCCCGCGGTGAAGGGCGGCTACTTCCCGGTGCCCCCAGTCGACAGCCTGCAAGACATCCGCTCTGAAATGTGCCTGCTGCTCGAACAGATGGGCGTGCCGGTCGAAGTGCACCACCACGAAGTGGCCAACGCCGGCCAGTGCGAAATCGGCACCAAGTTCTCCACGCTGGTCGAGCGCGCCGACTGGACGCAGATCATGAAATACGTGGTGCATAACGTGGCTCACGCCTATGGCAAGACCGCGACCTTCATGCCCAAGCCCATCGTCGGCGACAACGGCAGCGGCATGCATGTGCACCAGTCCATCTGGAAAGACGGCAAGAACCTGTTCGCGGGCAATGGCTATGCCGGCCTTTCCGAGTTCGCGCTGTACTACATCGGCGGCATCATCAAGCACGCTCGTGCGCTCAATGCCATCACCAACCCCGGCACCAACTCGTACAAGCGTCTGGTGCCCGGCTTTGAAGCTCCGGTGATGCTGGCTTATTCCGCGCGCAATCGTTCGGCCTCCATCCGCGTGCCGTTCGTGCAGAGCGACAAGGCCCGCCGCATCGAAGTGCGTTTCCCCGACCCCACCGCCAACCCCTATCTGGCGTTCTCCGCCATGATGATGGCCGGCCTGGACGGCGTGGAAAACAAGATCCACCCGGGCGAAGCCGCGAGCAAGAACCTGTACGACCTGCCGCCGGAAGAAGAAGCCAAGATCCCGACCGTCTGCTCCAGCCTCGATCAGGCGCTGGACTATCTGGACAAAGACCGCGCCTTCCTGACCAAGGGCGGCGTGTTCAGCGACGACTTCATCAGCGCCTACATCGAGCTGAAGATGGAAGAGGTCACCCGCTTCCGCATGACCACGCACCCGGTCGAGTTCGATATGTATTACTCGCTGTAAGGTGGGATAGTCTTCAAAAGCGGCCTTCGGGCCGCTTTTTTTTGGCAATTCCGCCACGCCCTGTCGGCCGGGTGTGCGTCCCGCGCGTTGCCAGACTTACACTGACCGCTGATTTTTTGAATGCGCGCCACCATGACCTTGTTTGCCCGATTGACTGTCCGATTGACTTCCCGATCAAGCGTTCGTTACGCCGCGTTTGCCTTGCTCGCGTCCCTGGCGGGCGCCTCTGCCGCTGTGGCGCAGACCGACCCGCAGCGCGTTTACCGCTGCCCGGACAACTCCTACACCAACGATCTTTCCGAGGTGAAGGCGAAGAACTGCAAGTTGATCGACAACGCCAATGTGAGCATCCTCTCCAGTCCGGGCATGACGCCCAAGGTCATCGGATCGGGCAGCAAACCCAGCGGGCAAAATGCAGCGCCGAGCGGCAATCAGGCCGCGCGCGTTGCGCCTTCCACGCAGAAAGAGCGCGATCTTGAGGCGCGGCGCATTTTGGAGCAGGAGTTGCAGCAACAGCAGGCGCGGCTCGACCAGCAACTCAAGGCCTACAACAACGGCCAGCCCGATTACCTGCCCAGTGAGCGGCTGGTGGGCGGCGGAGTCAAGGGCGGCGAATACGCCCAGCGCGTGGCGCAGATGAAAGACCAGATCGCCATGACACAGGCCAATATTGCCGCCTTGCAACGCGAGTTGCAAAAGTACCCGCAATGAACGCCGCACCGGCCGGTCAGCCGGGCGCGACCGAGTATCCCGGCCTAGAGTGGCTGGCCTCGATGGCCGCCCTGGTGGACGCCGATGGCGCGATTCAATACGCCAATCCGGCGCTGGAAAATGGGCTGGGTGTATCCCGCCGACTTTTGAATGGGCAGAACCTGAGCCACTGGATGGACTGTCCCGCGCTTTGGCAGGAGTCTTTGCTCCAGGTGCGCGGCAATGAGTTCAGCAGCAAGCGCTTCGACTGCATGATGCGGTTGCGCGATTTGCGAGAGGCGGTGCAAGTGCAGTTGATCGTGGCGCGCACCGATCATCCTCAGGGACTGCTGCTCGCCGAGGTGGTGGAGATCAGCCAGCAGTCGCGTCTTGAGCGCGAGGAGCAGTGGCACAACCAGGCGCAGGCCAACAAAGAGCTGATCCGCAATCTGGCGCACGAGATCAAAAACCCGCTGGGCGGCATACGCGGCGCGGCGCAGTTGCTGCATGCCGAGCTGCCCTCTGCCGAATTGCAGGAGTACACCCAGGTCATCATTGCCGAGGCCGACCGGCTGCAAACCCTGGTGGATCGCCTGCTGGCGCCGCATCGAAAGCCGCATGTGGTGGGCGATGTGAACATTCACGAAGTGTGTGAGCATGTGCGCACCCTGCTGCAAGCCGAGTTTCCGCAGGGGTTGGAAGTCGAGCAGGATTACGACGCCAGCCTGCCCGAGTTTCGCGGCGACAAGGAGCAGCTCATTCAGGCGGTGCTCAACATCGCCCACAACGCGGCGCAGGCGTTGCAGGCGCGCATCGTGCAGGGCGATGCGCGCATCATCTTCCGTACCCGGGTGGCGCGACAGATGACGGTGGCCCGTCAGCGCTACAAGCTGGCACTGGTCTTGCATATCGTGGACAACGGCCCCGGGGTGCCTGTGGAACTGAAAGATCGCATCTTTTTTCCGCTGATCTCGGGCCGAGAAGGAGGGAGTGGACTGGGGCTCACCCTGGCCCAGACCTTCGTCCAGCAACATCAGGGAACCATCGAATGCGACAGCCAGCCCGGCCACACCGAATTCCGCATCACTCTTCCGCTGCCTTGACGCTTTGCAGACAGTGCTGCACGAGGGGCGCGCGATGAAACCGATCTGGGTGGTTGACGACGACGCCTCGATCCGCTTCGTACTGGAAAAGGCGCTGCAGAAGTCGGGCATGGAAGTGCGCAGTTTTTCCAATCCGCGCGACGTGCTCAGCGCCTTTGCGGAAGGCTGCCCGCAAGTGCTTATCAGCGACATCCGCATGCCGGGCGGCAACGGCATCGACTTGCTGCAACAAATCCGCCAATCGCATCCCGGCCTGCCCGTCATCATCATGACGGCCTACTCCGATCTCGATAGCGCGGTGGCCTCGCTGCAAGGCGGCGCGTTCGACTATCTGAGCAAGCCCTTCGACGTGGACAAAGCGGTCGAACTGATTCAGCGGGCCGTCGATGAAAGCCTGCGCGAAGAGCAGGCCGATGAAGCGCACAACGAAGCCCCCGAGCTGCTCGGTCAGGCCCCGGCCATGCAGGATGTGTTCCGCGCCATCGGGCGGCTGGCGCATTCGCAGGTCACCGTGCTGATCACGGGAGAGTCGGGTTCGGGCAAGGAGCTCGTCGCCCGCGCCCTGCACAAGCACAGCCCGCGCTCGGGCGGGCCGTTTGTCGCCATCAACACCGCGGCAATTCCGAAGGATCTGCTGGAAAGCGAGCTGTTCGGCCACGAGCGCGGCGCCTTCACTGGCGCGCAGACCATGCGGCGCGGCCGCTTCGAGCAGGCTGAAGGCGGCACGTTGTTCCTCGACGAAATCGGCGACATGCCGCTTGAACTGCAGACCCGCCTGCTGCGCGTGCTGTCCGATGGACACTATTACCGCGTGGGCGGGCACAGCGCGATCAAGTCGCATGTGCGGGTCATTGCCGCCACGCACCAGAACCTCGAACAACGTGTGGCCCAGGGCCAGTTCCGCGAGGATCTGTTTCACCGCCTCAACGTCATCCGCCTGCGCCTTCCGGCCTTGCGCGAACGCAGCGAAGACATCGCGCCGCTCACCAAACATTTCCTGCAGCGCAGCGCGCAGGAACTCGGCGTTGAGGCCAAGCGCATTTCCGCCGAGGCCCTGCGCGTGCTGCAGCAGTTCCCCTTTCCCGGCAATGTGCGGCAACTGGAGAACCTGTGTCAGTGGCTGACCGTCATGGCGCCGGCTCAGACCATTCAGGTCAAAGACCTGCCCGACGATGTGAGAGAGGAAGTGCGCTCTGCGCAAGCGCAGGTGCCTGCTGTGACGGCAACAGTGTCGGCCGAGATTCCCTTCATTGCGGCCTCAAACCCCGATTCAACGCCGATTCAGCCGTCAAACGAGGATTGGGAGCGCCGCGTCGAACAGGTGGCCCAGGGCTTGATCCGCAGCGGCGAGCCCGATGTCATGCACCATCTGACCCAGCGATTCGAACGCGCGGTCATTGCCGCCGCGCTGGCGCAAACCCACGGCCGTCGTATCGAAGCGGCGCAAAAACTGGGCATCGGCCGCAACACCATCACCCGAAAAATTCAGGAACTGGGGATGGAAGAATGAGCTGGGTCACACAACGGCAATCACCGGCGCGTGATCGCTGGGGCGCTCGTTCTTGCGCGGCGCCTTGTCGATGACGCAGCTCTGCAGTGAATCGCGCAAACCCTCGCTCACCAGAATGTGGTCGATGCGCAGGCCCTGATTTTTGCGGAAGGCCAGATTGCGGTAGTCCCACCAGCTCCAGCTCTTGGGCGGCTGTTCAAAGGCGCGGAAGGCATCGATCAGGCCGAGCCCGAGCAGCGCCTCAAAGTGACCGCGCTCTTCGGGCGTGCAGTGAATCTGCCCGGCCCAGGCGACCGGATCAAACACATCACGATCTTCCGGGGCAATGTTGAAGTCGCCCATCAGCGCCACTTTCGCATATCGCTGCAGTTCCGCAGCGACCCACGCCCGCAGCGCGTCGAGCCAACGCATTTTGTAGGCGAACTTGTCGCTATCCGGCGCCTGCCCATTGGGAAAATACGCGCCGATCACCCGCAGTTCGCCGAAGGTCGCGGCAATGACGCGCGCCTGCGCATCCTCGAAACCGGGAATGCCGCGCTGCACCTCCGCCGCTTCGTGGCGGCTGAGCAGCGCCACGCCGTTGTAGGTCGGCTGCCCGAGGCACACGCTGTGATAACCCGCGTTCAGCAGCTCGGCATGTGGGAACCGATCGTCGGTCAGCTTGGTTTCCTGCAGCGCCAGCACGTCGGGCGTCTGAGCCTGCAGCCAGTCGAGCACCTGTGGCAGGCGCACGGAGAGGGAGTTCACATTCCAGGTAGCGATTTTCATGGTCGTCGCGTTTTCAAACCGCCTATTCTGCCTGCGGCGCGCCAGCGGAAAACTTGCATCTGGATACATTCACTTTATTTGAGATGTTATAAAGTAACGACACATTCACTTCAGAGATTTCCCATGAAAGCCCGATCCTTCCTGCTTTACCTCGCTCTTTTGTTGCCGCTCTCGCTGCTGTTCGCCAGCGGGGCGCAGGCGGCGCCGATTTCCATCGTGGCGGCAGAAAGTACTTATGGCGTCATTGCGCAGGTCATCGGCGGCAATCAGGTGAAGGTGCACAGCATCATCAGCAATCCGAACGTCGATCCGCACAGCTTCGAGGCGACGCCGGCCGTGGCGCGCAAGGTGGCGAAGGCGCAGATCGCCATTCTCAACGGCATCGGCTACGACGAGTGGATGAGCAAAATGCTGGCCGCCAATCCGGCCCCGCAGCGGCAGGTGATTGTGGCCGCCGAACTCGACCCGGCGCTGATCATGGCGGACCGCAATCCCCATGTGTTCTACGATCCGCTGATCGCGCTCAAGGTGGCGGAAAAGCTCACGTCACTGCTGCAGCAAGCCGATCCGGCACATCGCCAAGTCTTTGCCACGAATCTGCAGCATTTCAAGGGGCAGTTGAACCGGCTGAACGAGGCTCAGGTCGCACTGAAAAAGCAACATCCGCAGCTCAAAGTCACGGCCACCGAGCCGGTGGTGGGCTATCTGCTGCGGCAACTGGGCTGGACCAGTCTGGGCGAGAAATTTCAATTCGACGTGATGAACGACACCGAGCCCTCTCCCGCCGAAGTGGCGCGCTACGAAGACAATCTGCGCCAGCACAAAGTGGCGCTGCTGTTCTACAACCGCCAGGTGACCGACCCGCTCACCGATCGCCTGCGCAAGATCGCGCTGGATTCCGGAGTGCCCGTGGTGGGGGTGGACGAATTCGTGCCGCCCAAGACCAGCTATGTGCAGTGGCAACTGCAAACCCTCGCGGCGATCGGGCGGGCGCTGGGCAAGTCGCATTGACCGTGTCGGCTGAACTTTCCGCGATGAACCTTTCGCCCGAATGGGCGGTGCAAGCACAGGGCCTGCGCTGCGCACTCGGGGGGCGCACCGTGCTCGAAGGGTTGGATCTGCACATCCGCCCCGGGCAGTTTGTCGGCGTGTTCGGCGCCAACGGTGCGGGCAAAACCACCTTGCTGCGCGCCTTGCTGGGTTTACAGCCGCTGGAGTCGGGGCGCTTGCGTTTGCTGGGGCAGGAGGGCGTGTCCGCGCGGGCTCACATCGGCTATGTCTCGCAGCGCGACCCGATTGGCGCCGACAGTTTTCTGCGGGTGCGCAGCTTTGTCGCCACGGCCTGGCAGGGCGAACGCTGGGGGCCAGGGCTCGGAGGTGCGCAGCAGCGCGCGCAGGCCGTTGATGCGGCGCTGAAAGCGATGGAAATGGAGCCGCTCGCCAAACGCGGCATGGACGCGCTATCCGGAGGGCAGCGGCAGCGGGCGCGCATCGCGCAGGCGCTGGTCAACCCGGTGCGCATGCTGCTGCTCGATGAACCGCTCTCCAACCTCGACCCCCAGGCGCAGCAGCGCATTCTGCAAACGGCCCGCCGGTTGTGTACCGAGCAGGGCATGACGGTGTTGATGACCGCGCACGACATCAATCCGCTGCTGCCGCACATGGATCAGGTGCTCTACCTCGCGGGCGGCCGGGGGCGGCTGGGCTCGGTTGATGAAGTGGTCAACGCACCAGCGCTGTCGGCGCTGTACGGTCTGCCGATGGCCGTGGCCCGCGACGGCGGCTATATGTTCATTCACCCCGCTGGCGGCTTCATGCCGGAGGAGGCCGCACATTGCGGGCACGATCACGGTCATGCGGGCGAAGGTGAGGGCGCATGATCCTCGGTCTTGAATACGGTTTCATGCGGCATGCACTGCTGGCGGGCAGCGCAATTGCGGTGTTGAGCGCCGCCGTGGGCTATTTCATCACCTTGAGGCGGCAGGCGTTTGCCGCGCATGCGCTGTCGCATGTCGGCTTCACCGGCGCGGCGGGGGCCATTCTGCTGGGTCTGAGTCCCTATCTCGGCCTGTTTGCCTTTACGCTGACCAGCGGCGTTGCCCTGGCGCTGACGGGCGGACGCATCCGCCAGCGCGACATTGGCATCGGCATGGTGCTCATGTTCGCCCTGGGGCTGGGCGTGCTGTTTCTCAATCTCTACACCGCCAACGCGCAGTCGGCGATGAGCATTCTGTTCGGCAGCATTGTGGGCATCACGGCGGCGCAGGCGGCATTGTCGCTGCTGGTGTGTGTGGCCGGTCTGGCGGGGCTGGCCGTGCTGTATCGCCCGCTGTGCTTCGCCAGTTTCAACCCCGAAGGCGCTCAGGCGAGGGGGGTGAATACCCGGCTGCTCGACCTGCTGTTCATCCTGCTGGTGGCGGCCACGGTGGCGATTGCCGTACCGGTGATCGGAGCCCTGCTGATTTTCGCTTTGCTCATCGGCCCCGCAGCCACGGCGCAGACTGTCAGCCGCAGCATTGCAGGCGGTGTCGGCCTGTCGGTGGCGCTCGGGCTGGCGGTGACCTGGGGCGGGCTGGCGGCGGCGTATTACATCGGCTATCCGGCCAGCACCTGGATTGCCTCGCTGAGCTTTGGCCTGTATTTGCTCGGCCATGCCTGGCGCGCTTGGCGGGGCGGCACGGGGTTGAGCTGATGCGCATGAAAAATGTCCGCTGTCAAGTCCCTTTTGAGGTCATGCAGCGGCGCAAAAGGTCTTATGGGGCAATAGGTTAGCCTAGATTCAGGCTGCGGCGCGCTCTTGCTGCATTTCTAGCTAGGTGCCACATAGGCGCTTTGCGGTGGCAAACGCAGGGGCGCCGCAGCGGGCAAGATCGCGTAGCCATCTTATGCCCCTGCTTGTCGCAATCCACCTCAAAGCGAAAGCGCAGCCCTCGGGCTGCGCTTTCATCGTGAGCGGATGCTGGATGCGCCCGCATCGTCAACCCGGCTTCGGCGGTGCGGCCTTGTTCCCACTTCCCTTCCTGAATCCCCGATCCCCCGCCATGAACGCCTCCAGCATGTGCGGGATCAGCGTCACCGCATCGACCGCCTCGCCATACGCCTGCGCGTGCAGCGCGGCGTAGGCATCGAGGTCAGCTTTCAGGCTGGCCGGGCAGGTGAAAGTCAGCTTCGTACTGCCGCTGGACGGTAGTGGGCCAAGACGGAGTTTTCGGGCGGTACTCATCGTGCACCTCCAAGCTGATAGAACATGGGTTGGTAAGGACGCAACACGAGGTCGCGCGCCACGATCACCCGAACCGGCAGGCCCGGCCGCGCCGTCAGCGTCGGCTGCACGTTCATGTTGCGCCGGGTCATCTCCTGCCCGACCTGATTGATGCTGTCCTGCGCGCTGTCACGCCCGGCGATCACGATGCGGTTGCCATCCTGCCGGTTCTCCGGCGCAGCCAGCTCGGCGCCCACGCCCAGCAGCGTCGTCAGCGCCGCGCCTGCGACGATGCGGCTCCAGTGGTAGTCCACACCGTCTTCCAGGCCGGAATAGCCGGCCGGATCGGTGCCCACGAGGTTGTCGAGCGTCAGCGAGGACGTGTCAGGCAGGATGACCCGGTTCCACACCACCTGAACCCGGCTCTGCCCATAGCTGACCTGGCTGTTGTATTTGCCCAGGATGCGTGACCCCTGCGGGATCAAAAGAAACTTGCCCGTGGCCGAGTCATAGACCGGCTCCGTCACCGTGGCGATCACGTCGCCCGGCAAGTCCGACTTGATACCTGTCACAAGCGCCCCCGCGATCACCGTCCCGGCCATGACCTGATACGACGAGGACGGCATTTTCAGATTCCCGGAATTGCGGGTTTCCGTAGAGCCGCCTTTCAGGAACGCCTCTTTCTGGTCTTGCCGGTTCTGCGTGGCGGTTGGGTCGGCAGGCTGGGCCGCCGTCGAGGCCGGCCCGGCGGCGAGCGGGTCGAAGCCCGCCAAGGCCGATGCTTGGCCAGCCGCAGCGACTTGCGCAGTCGCTGGCGCGGCGGTCTTGCCAGGCGTGCCCGAGCGGAAGAACACCGAGGAAGCTGCTGCCGCTTCAGCTTCCTTGCGCCGTGCATCCTCCGGGTCGTGGCCCGGCGGCGCGTAGGTGGGCGTCACGGGCTGCTGCGACTTCACGATGGCCGGGCCAAGGTCGCCCGGCAGCGGCGGCCCCAGCTCCGGCACCTTTGGCAGCTTGGAGTAATCCGAAGGCAAGCCATCCAGCCCTTCGGACTTCGACACGCGATCGACGTTGTACAGCTCGGTCTGCTCACCCGCGCGCCGGTGCGGCTGCAATGACCAGATCGTAGCCCCGAGCACGGCGACCGACAGGCCGCCGGTGAGCATGGCCAGCGTGCGCCGGTTCAGGCGCGTGACCGCGCGCGGCTGGGCGCGCAGCGCCACCGCCTCGGGCGCGACCTTGCCCGCTTGCGGCGCAAGGTCAGGGGAATCGTCCTGGCTCATGGTCAGTTCCTCCGCGTTCCGTCCGTGCGTTCGATCCGCACCACGTCGCCCTTGTCCCCGCCTAGGCGCAGTTCGGCGGCGCCGAACAGGCGATCAACGATGTAGTACGGCGAGCGGAAGCGGTAGTTCACCAGTTGTCCGTCGCCCTGCGCGCCAATCACGAACAGCGGCGGCAATTCGCCCTGGGCGATGCCCGGCGGAAACTGGATGTAGACCTTCTCGCCATCATCGAAAGCGCGCAGCGGCTTCCATGGCGGATTGCTGCCGCTGACCGCGTAGCGGAAACGGATCCTCTCCAGCGACAGGCCGCTATCGACCGGCGCGGCGGCGCTCGCTGCCTGCGCCTGGCGCTGCAAAGCCAGCATCCTGTCCTTGGGATATTCCCAGGACACCGATGCCATCCAGGTCTTCTCGGTCGAGGTCAGCTCCAGCAGGTACGTCCTGCGGCTGGTGGTGACGACGAGATTGGTCTTCAGGGCCGAGCGGATCGGCTTGACCATCACGTTGACGCGCAAGGCGTCGCCGCTGCCGCTGGACGTGTCGCCCACGATCCAGCGCACCGTGTCGCCAGCAGCGACAGTCACCAGTTCCTCGCCCGGCTGGAGCGCGATCACCGTCACGCGGCCCACGGCCGCATAGACCTGATATAGCGCGCCGTCCGTGAAGGGCCACACCTGGATTGCGTTGACGTAGCCCTCGCGCGTCGGCGCAATGCGCGCTTCGGCATTGGCGCGGGACACGCGCACGGTTTCATCGGCGGGTTCTGCGGCGGGCTTGGCATCCGGCACAGGCTTCATCTGAGCCGGCATCGGCAGCACTTGCGGCATGGCCACCACCTCCACCGGCGCAGGCGGCTCCGGTAGCGGCTGCGCCTGCACCGGCTCATCGAGCGAGATGGACGGCGGCGGCTTGCCCTGCGTGGCGCAGGCCGCCAGGGCCACAAGCGTCAGCACGGAAGCGTAAATACGGAAAGACAGGTTCATGGTTTTGCTCCTTCGGAAGAATCCAGTTCGCGGCTCCACGACAGGCCATTGACGTAAATGCCGAGAGGGTTCTTGCGCAGGCGTTCCTCGGTGCGTGGCGTCTGCTGCACGATGGAAATCACGGCGTTCCAGCGTTCAGTGCCTGCGGCGGCGCCGTTGACGTAGCGCCGTTCCGTCCAGCGCACGTTGAAAGACGTGTCGCTGGCACGGGTCACGCTGGCGATCTGCACCGTCACCGACTCCTTGCCGATGCGCGCGAACGGATCGTTCACGCGGGCGTAGTCGTTGAGCGCCACGGCGCCCTTGTCGGTGGTGTAGTCGTAGGCGTCGAGCCAGTTCTGGCGGACGACAATGGGGTCGATGGACAGCGAGCGCACCAGCGTCACGAAACGCGCGATGTGGTGCGCCGTCTGCGCATCGTTCGGCCGGTAAGGCGTGGCGGCTTCGCCCACGGTGCGCACCTGGCCCGCGTTGTCCACCTCCACCACATAGGGCGTCACGATGGACTGCGCCGAGCGCCACACCAGGCCGCCGGCCATCAGCAGCGCGAGCGTGAGGCACCCGAAGGCCATCAGCCGCCAGTTCCTCGCCTGCACGCGCGGCGAGCCTATACGGTCGTCCCACACCTGACCGGCAGCTTGGTACGGGGTGGCAGGCTGCGGCGTGTCGGCGTAGCGCACCTGCGGTCGTTTGAATTGCATGGGTGTTCTCCTTGAGGATCAGGAATCGGAATCGCGCAGGCTCGGCCCCTGGCTGGAGCTGCCGCCGTCGCCCCCGCGCAGCGTGTGGGCGGCTGTCGTCGCGGCGTGGGTGAGTTGCTGCCTGCGATGCAGGCGCTTGGCCCAGGCGGGTTGCTCGACGGGCGGAGATGAACCAGCAGCGTCAGGCCCGGCGGATGCAGCGCTGGATGCCTGCGCGTCGTCAGGCCCAAAAGCCGCCGCCATGCGCTCTTTCATCGAGCGCGCCCCGTCGGCAACCTTCTGCCCGGCCGCCCGCGCGCCAGTCTTGGCGACATTGCCTACGCCAGCGGCGGCACCCTTGAGGCCGCCACCGGCCGAAGCGGAGCCCGCCTGATATGCCGACCTGGCAATGCTGGCGGTTGATGTCATCGAGCGGGCGGCTGCGGGGGCCATGCGCGCTCCGGCCGTCACGGCACTACCGACGCCCGCAGCCGCGGCACCGACCGCCACAGCGGTTCCGGCTGCGCCGATGGCGGCACCAGCCATCGCGCCTGCGCCAAGCTGCGGCCCACCCGATACCAAGCCCGTCGCGATGCCCGGCCCAAAGATGCCCAGGGCCAGCATCGCGAGCGAGGCCAGCATGATGACCAATGCCCGGTCGATCGACGGCTCCGAGCCGGCCGGTATGTTGAACTCGGAGAACAGCCCTGAGCCGATGCCCACGATCACGGCAAGCACCAGCACCTTGATGCCCGACGACACCACGTTGCCCAAGACCTTCTCGGCCAGGAACGCTGTCTTGTTCCAGAGGGCGAACGGCACCAGCACGAAGCCCGCGAGCGTGGTCAGCTTGAACTCGATCAGCGTGACGAAGAGCTGCACCGCCAGCACGAAGAAGCTGACGATGACCACCATCCATGCGAAGAACAGCACGACGATGGGCATGATGTGGATGAACACCTCGGGGAAGCCCGCCATCTCCTTGATCTGCTCAAGAATGGGCGCCCCGGCGTCGATGCCCACCTTGGCGAGCCGTCCCGGCTGCAAGAAGTTGCCCAAGCTCAAGGTCGAGCCGCTGGCCGTCAGGCCCAGGCCCGCGAACGAGCGGAACACCGCGCTGGCGAGCATGTTGAAGTTGCCGATGATGTAGGCGAAGGCACCGACATAAAGCACCTTGCGGAGCAATTTGGAGATCACGTCCTCGCCCTGGCCGGAGGCATGGCCCATTGCCCAGAACAGCCCGGCGAGCGTCATGTCGATGACGATCAGCGTGGCCGTGAGGAACGCCACCTCGCCGTGCAACAGCCCAAACCCCGAGTCGATGTAGCGCGAGAAAACATCGAGGAAACGGTCGATGACCGAAACGTCGTTCATGGCCCGACCCCGTCAGCGGCTATAAAAATCGACGGTCTGAGGCGTGTACGGCGTGCCTCCACCCAAGAAGCGCCGGTTCACCTCGCGGCCCCGCTCCACAGCGGCGGCCTGCCGCGCCAGCTCTAGCGAAGCGGCACGATCCTGAGTGATGTTCAGGCGCTGTGTCTGGATGGACTGCTTGGCCTGCAAGGCCAGAAGCTGGTTGGTGGCTTGCATGGCCTGCAAAGCACCCACGGCCGATTGGCTCTTGCCCACGAGGTCGGCCAGCACGCTTTCGTCATCGCTCAGGTTCTGCGATGCCTGGGCCTGCATCTGCATGGTGGTCTGCAAGCCATTGAGCGTGTTCTTCCAGCGTTCCTGCGCGTCGCGGTACATCTGGTTGCCGCTCACCGTGGCGGCGTATTGCTCTGGATACAGGCGCTGGAACTCCCGATCCAGATTCGTCACGTCATAAGCCAGGCCTCGGGCCTGGGCGATCAGCCGCTGGGTGGTCGCCAGGTTGGCGCGTAACTGGCCGACCACGCTGGACGGCAGGCTGGCCAGGTTGCGCGCCTGGTTACGCAGCATCTGCGCCTCGTTCTCAAGCTGCTTGATCTGGTTGTAGATCTGCTCCAGCGTCTGGATGGCCGTCAGCGTGTTCTGGATCAGGTTCGTAGGGTCGATCACGACCCATTGCGCATGGGCAGTGGCGGTGCAAAGCATGGCCGCGACGGCGGCGGCGAGTAGACGCCTTTTCATGATGGGTTCTCCTGGAGGTGGGTGGACGGGAACGTGGAAAGCAGGTCGGCGGCCCAATGCAGGCCGCGATGGCGCAGCCACGCGGCTGCAAACGGGGTGACAGCGGATGAAGCGGCGAGCACCGCGTCGATGTCGCGCTGGTCTTGCGGTGTGGACGCACCCGCGAAGGCGAGCGCCGCCGGCCCCAAGTCGAGGTCGAACAGGCGGTTTCCGAGGCGGGATTGGTAGTAGTAGTCGCGCTTGGGCTGCCCGGTAGCGACGATCTCGATCTGGCGGCTGTTGAGGCCGAAGCCTTCGTAGATAGCTCGGATTTGCGGCTCGGTCGCCTGCGGGTTCGGCAGAAAGATGCGGCTCGCGCAGCTTTCGATGATCGCGGGCGCGATGCTCGAATCCTTGATGTCGGCCAGGCTCTGCGTGGCGAAGATGACGCTGACGTTCTTCTTGCGCAGCGTCTTGAGCCACTGGCGAATGCGCGCCGCAAACACCGGGTCATCGAGGAACAGCCACGCTTCATCGAGGATCAGCAGCGTGGGCGCACCGTCAAAGCGTTCATCGAAGCGCGCAAAGAGGTAATGCAGCACGGCCATGACGGCGGCCTTGCTGTGCATCAGCTCCTCCATCTCGAAGCACTGCACGTCGGCCATGCCCAGCCGATCATGGTCGGCGTCCAGCAGCTTGCCGTGCGCGCCACCCAACACATAGGGCGCGAGCGCCTGCCGCAGCGAGTTCGATTGCAGCAGCACCGACAGACCCGTCATCGTGCGCTGCTCCACGGGCGCACCAGCGAGACTGCCGAGCGCCGACCAGATGGCAACCTTCTCGTCGGGGCCGACCGCGACACCTTCGTGCCGCAAGCGCCCTTCGATCCATTCGGCCGCCCAGGTGCGGTAGCCCTCACGGTCGATGCGGGCCAGCGGCTGGAAAGCAATCTCGCCATCCATCCCGAGGTCGTAGTGCTCGCCGGCCAGGCCCAGGATCGTGGCGCGCATCGAGCGCCCCATGTCGAAGGCGAAGATGCGTGAGCCGCGATAACGCCGAAACTGCATCGCCAGCGTAGCGAGCAGGACGGACTTGCCCATGCCGGTCGGCCCGGCCACCAGCGTGTGGCCCACGTCGCCGATGTGCGTGACCAGCCGGAATGGCGTCGCGCCTTCGGTGCGGGTCACGATCAGCGGCGGGCCGTCGAGGTGGGAGTTTTTCTCCGGCCCGGCCCATACGGCGGACACCGGCATCAGGTGCGCCAAGTTCAGCGTCGAGACGATGGGCTGGCGGACGTTCGCGTAGGCGTGGCCGGGAATCGACGACAGCCACGCCTCCACCGCGTTCAAGGTCTCGGGGATCGTCACGAACCCACGCCCTTGAATCACCCGTTCCACCATGCGCAGCTTCTCGTCGGCCTTTGCCGGGTCGGCGTCGAGCACCGTCACCGTGGTGGTGACATACCCGAAGGCCACCTGGTCGCTGCCCAGCTCCTGCAACGCTGCGTCTGCATCGGCCGATTTGTTGCTGGCGTCGGTATCAACCAGCGGGGTTTCCTGCTGGAAGATGGTTTCGCGCAGCAGCGCGATGACGTTCTTGCGCTTGGCGAACCATTGGCGGCGCAGGCGGGAAAGTTCCTTTTCCGCATCGGCTTTGTCCATGCAGAGGAACCGGGTTGACCAGCGATAGCCAAAGCCGAGGCGGGTGAGGTCGTCCAGAATCCCCGGCCAGGTCGAGGTCGGGAAGCCCCGCACCGACACCACGCGCAGGTGCTGGTCGCCCAGCATGGGCGCCAGGCCGCCAACCAGTGCGGAATCCGTCAGCAGCGCGTCGATGTGGAATGGCACTTCGGGCACGCTGACGCGGTAGCGCCGCGTGGAGATGGTCGAGTGCAGATAGGTCAGCGTCTGGCCGTCATCGAGCCAGGCGATTTCCGGCATCACGCCATCGAGCAGGTCGAAGACGCGATCGGTTTCCGCCACGAAGGCCGTCAGGCGCTCGCGCCAGTCCACGCCTTCGGTGGGCCGGTTCTCGTACAGCATCCCCGCCGCGCGGGCGCGCGATTCCTCGGGCGGCAGGTACACCAGCGTCAGGTGGTAGCCGCTCTCGAAGTGGTTGCCCGAGTCCTCGAACGTAGCGCGGCGTTCCTCGTCCACCAGCCACGAAAGCGGCTCGGGAAACTCCGAGTGCGGATAGTCGGCGGCGGCGCGGCGCTCGGCCTCGATGAACAGCGCCCAGCCCGAACCGAGCCGGCGCAGCGCGTTGTTCAACCGCGCAGCCGTGGCGATCAGCTCGCCCTGCGTTGCGCTATCGAGGTCGGGGCCACGAAAGCGCGCCGTGCGCTGGAAACTGCCGTCCTTGTTCAGGACGACGCCCGGCGCAACCAGTCCAGCCCAAGGCAGCCAGTCGGCCAGCAGCGCGGGCCGCTGGCGGTATTCGGCAAGGTTCAGCATGGCATTCCCTCACACGTCCAGCAGCGGCCGGTGCTTGATGTGCCGCGCGAACACGGCCATGAACTGCGGATCGACTCGGGCACCCCACACCGCCAGCGAATGGCCGGCGATCCACAGCACCACGCCGGGAATCCACAGTTGCAGGCCCAGGCCCACGGCGGCGGCCAGCGTGCCGTTGGTGATGGCCACGGTGCGCGGAGCGCCGCCCATCAGGATCGGCTCGGTCAGAGACCGATGTAGCGGCACCTCGAAGCCGGGCATTCCATCGTGCGGGCCGTTCATACGACGGCCCCACCGGAGAAGCTGAAGAACGACAGGAAGAAGCTCGAAGCGGCGAACGCGATGGACAGGCCAAACACGATCTGGATCAGCTTGCGGAAGCCGCCCGAGGTATCGCCGAAGGCCAGCGCCAAGCCCGTGGCGATGATGATGATGACTGCGACGATGCGCGCCACCGGCCCCTGGATGGATTCGAGGATAGATTGCAGCGGTCCTTCCCAGGGCATCGAAGAACCGGCGGCCTGCGCAGTACCTGCGAGCAGCAGCATGAAGGCAGCGAGCATCAAGCCCTGAATGGCCGGGCGAGCCAAGCCATGCAGCCGTGCGGGCCGAGGAAGCGGATTTGCGGAAATACGGAAAGCATCAACGTGCGTCATGGAAGTTCTCCAGAGTGGTCAGGGGACGGGGAGGAAAGGTCGGACTGCGGCAGCAGCTCCGGGAATGGAGCCTCAAGCGCATCCGCCAGGTGGTAGCCCACGCCATCGAAGCCGATGACGCGGGCGATGCTCTCGATGCGGCGCTTGCGCCCGCGCCCAGCGATGTGGATGACCACATTGACCGCTTCCGCGATCAACGCACGGGGCGGGTTCACCGCCACTTCGAGGATCAGTTGCTCCAAACGCAGCAGCGCGCCCAGCGCGGAGCCGGCATGGATCGTGGCAATGCCGCCCGGATGGCCTGTACCCCACACCTTGATGAGATCCAGCGCTTCGGCGCCGCGTACCTCGCCGACGACCACGCGATCCGGGCGCAGGCGCATGGACGAACGCACCAACTCGGTCATGGACACGACGCCCTGGCGTGTGCGCAGCGGCACATGGTCGCGGGCCGCGCATTGCAGCTCCACAGTGTCTTCGAGCACCAGCACGCGGTCGCCCGTGGCGGCGATCTCCGCCAGTAGCGCATTGGCCAAGGTGGTCTTGCCGGTGCTCGTCCCACCTGCGATCAGGATGTTTTGGCGCTCGCGCACGGCGCGCACCAGCAGACCCGCCTGCGCGGCGGTCATCATTCCGTCCTCGATGTAGCGCGACAGCGGGATCACGCCAAAGGCGCGCTTGCGCAAGGCGAAGGCCGGCCCCGGTGCGGCGGGCGGCAAGATGCCCTCGAAGCGCTCGCCCGTCTCGGGCAGCTCCGCCGTCAGGAGCGGCTGACCGCGATGCACCTCGGCGCCGACGTGGGCCGCGACGAGGCGGATGATGCGTTCACCGTCCGCCTCGGACAGCTCCACACCCATCGGTGCGCGACCCGACGAAAGCCGGTCGATCCACAAGGTTCGATCCGGGTTCAGCATGACTTCCACTACGTCGGGGTCTTCCAGCGCGGCGGCGATCAGCGGCCCCATTGCCGTGCGCAGCATCTGGATGCGGCGATCCAGGGAAACGGCGGTGAAGGAAGGAACGGCGCTCATGACGCGCGCTCCTGCGCGTCGTCCATGCGTGCCGGGTCTGGATGCAGTTCTTCCACCACGTCCCGCACCAGACTGCGACCGCGCAGCAAATGCCGCCCGAGTTGTTCGACGAACTGCTCGAAGCGCGCCTTGCCCTGGGCGCGCGCTGCGTCCTGATGCGCTTCGGGCACGGGCGTGCTCACCGTGAGGAAGTAGCGGATGAACAGTGCCAGCGTCTCGATCTGGATGTTCAGGTCGCGCTCCATGCGCTCGGCGTGCCGTGACAAGCGATCCAGGCGCTTGGCAATTGCTGCTTCGCGCTGGTCGGCGGCATCGGGCGACAGCCACGATGCCAAGGCGGCAGCGACGATGCTGGACTTGGATACGCCTTTCTTGGCGGCCAGTTCGTCGAGCCGCTTGCCATGCTCAGGCTGGATGAACACGTTGAGGCGGTGTTGGGTCATAGGTCGATTCCGTCGTCAGGGTCGAGGGAAGCCAGCCGGGCCGTGCGCTGCATGGCCGGATCAAGCTGGCGCGGAAGGGGAAGCGGCAAGTCGTCGTCGTCATCGAGCAACCCGAGGTCGGCTGCGGGCGCGGCCAGCTCGGGGTCGTAGGCGACGGTTTCGGAGAGTTCAGGCTGACGGCGCGGGCCGCCTTCATCCGTGGAACCCAGGCCATCGGCGGATGCCGTGGCCGGTGCGGCGGGCACGGCGGGGATCGCCAGCCCGCTCCAGTCGTCCGGGCGTAGCGGCGGCGCGTCGGCGTACTGACCGCCTGCAAGCACAGGCGGCGGCAGCACGCGGCGCTTGAAATTGGCGTCCGCGTAGTAGCGCAGCTTCTTCGCCTTGATCGGTGCCACGCTGGACACCATCACCACGGCCTCGTCGGGCGGAAGCTGCATGACTTCACCCGGCGTCAGCAGCGGACGCGCGGTTTCCTGGCGCGACACCATCAGGTGGCCCAGCCACGGCGCAAGCCGGTGGCCCGCGTAGTTGCGCTGGGCGCGCAGCTCGGTGGCCGTACCCAGCGTCTCGGAGATCCGCTTGGCGGTGCGCTCGTCGTTCGTGGCGAACGTCACGCGCACATGGCAGTTGTCGAGGATGGAATGGTTCTGCCCATACGCCTTGTCGATCTGGTTGAGCGACTGCGCGATGAGAAAGCTGCGGATGCCGTAGCCCGCCATGAAGGCCAGCGCCGTCTCGAAGAAGTCCAGGCGCCCCAGCGCCGGAAACTCATCGAGCATCAGCAGCAGCTTGTGACGGCGCTCGATGCCATCGGAGCCATCGAGCGATTCGGTGAGGCGCCGGCCGATCTGGTTGAGGATCAGGCGAATGAGCGGCTTCGTGCGCGAAATGTCCGAAGGCGGCACCACCAGGTACAGCGACACCGGATGCTCGGCCGCGATCAGGTCGGCGATGCGCCAGTCGCAGCGCGATGTGACTTCGGCCACCGTGGGGTCACGGTACAGGCCGAGGAACGACATGGCGGTGCTCAACACGCCGGAACGCTCGTTGTCCGATTTGTTGAGCACTTCGCGCGCGGCCGACGCCACCACCGGGTGCGAGCGATCGCCCAGGTGCAGGGTCGTCATCATCCGGTGCAGCGTCAGCTCGAACGGGCAAGCCGGGTCAGACAGGAAGTTGGCGACGCCGCACAGCGTCTTGTCCTCGCCGGCATAGAGCACGTGCAGAATCGCGCCGACCAGCAGCGCATGGCTGGTCTTCTCCCAATGATTGCGTTTCTCTAACGCCCCTTCGGGATCGACCAGAATGTCGGCGATGTTCTGCACGTCGCGGACTTCATGCACGCCGCGCCGCACTTCCAGCAGCGGGTTGTAGGCCGCTGACTGGCTATCCGTCGGGTTGAACAGCAAGCAATGCGAAAAGCGCGAGCGCCAACCGGCGGTGATCTGCCAGTTCTCGCCTTTGATGTCGTGGATGACGGCCGAAGCTGGCCAGGAAAGCAGCGTCGGCACCACGAGGCCCACGCCCTTGCCCGAGCGCGTGGGCGCGAAGGTCAGGATGTGTTCCGGGCCTTCATGGCGCAGGTACTGGTGGTCGTGCTGGCCGAGGAACACGCCGGTCGGCTGCGTGAGGCCGGCCTTGCGAATGTCATCCGCGTTCGCCCAGCGGGCCGAGCCGTAGGTCGTGACCAGGCGCGATTGCCGCGAGCGCCAGATCGACATGCCGATGGCGACCACCACCGCCAGCAATCCGCTGCCGCCTGCGATGGCGCCGCCGGTGTCGAACACGCGCGGCGCATAGGCATCGAAGACGAACCACCACTCGAACAGCCGCCACGGGTGATAGACCGGCGTACCGAAGAAATCGAACCAGGGCGAGCCAAGGCGTAGCTGATAGCCCAGGGCGGCGGCTGTCCATTGCGTGGCGCTCCACACCCCAGCGATCACGATGCCGAACACCACGGCAATCTGACCGAACAGCACGTTCGTTCCCTGCATCATCCAGCCTCCGATCGCGGCACAGGCATGTGCCGCCCTCGTGAGGATCAGTGCCGCTGGGCGTGCCGGTCAAAGACCGTTATCGGCAGGTTGATGCCGCAAAAAGCATGGTTTCCGGCAGGGAAGAACTGGGGCGAAAGACCGCCACAACGGGCGCGCTGCTGCGCAGCGCGCAAAAAGGCGCAGGCACGCGCAGGTGCGTTGCGGCAAACCGACCATCAGAACTTCGGCGGTTCCTTCGGCGGCGTATAAGGCACCTTGCCGTCACCCAGGAAACGCCGGTTCGTCGCCTCGGCCACTCGGTTGCACAGCACGTCGCCCATCGTCGGACGATCCGTCTTGCACTGCTGGCGCAGTTCTCGCAAACGCACGGGGTCAGCAGCCAGTTCCTCCACGCTGGGCACGGCGGCGGGCTTGGACGGCTCAGACTTGCCGCAGGCGACCAGCAGAACTGCTAGCGACGACATAGCGATGATCTTGGATAGGTTCATGGCTTGAATCCTCCGAAGTGAAACGGGGCCAATGGCTAAGCGTCTCCCGGTCCCAGGGCTTCGACCCGCTCGATAAAGCGGGCTAGCGCCTGCGACGGCTCGGCGTCGCGGCGCAGCAGATAGGTGGTGAGCATGGGCGACTTTCCCGCGAGCGGTCGGCCTACCACGCCCGGCTCGCGGCTGGAAGCGATGTGCGCGGCGCCTGCGAGCCCCAGCGCCAGGCCGGCCGACACGAAAGTCATCATCACGTCGAACGTGGCGACGTACTGTTCGATCAAGGGCTCTCGGTCCTGCTTGCGCAGGATGCGGTCGATCTGCTTGGCATGGCCTTCGCAAACTGCCGGGTCGCCCAACACCAGGGGATGTTGCAGCACTTCATCCAGCGGCACCCGCCTGTGGGCCAGTAGTTCATGGCGCGCGGGCATGGCCACCATCAGCTCGTCCTCCCAGGCGGGTTCGATGATGATGCCGTCGCCCACCTCGTCGGCCATCGAGAAGCCCGCGTCGTATAGATCGTCACGCAGGCCGCTGAGTTGCTGGGCCAGCGGCACCTCGAACAGGCGGATCTCGATCTCCGGGTCTTCCTCGCGGCAGCGCGCCAGCAGCGCCGGCAGGCGCGAGGGGGTGATGCCGTCGGACAGCGCCACGCGCAACCGGCCGTGAAAGCCATTGGCTGCCGCCTTCACGCTCTCACGCGCCTGGTCCAGCGCCAGCAGCACGCGAGGCGCGTTCTCCATCAGCAGCTTGCCCGCCAGCGTCAGGCGCGTGCTGCGGCTGGTACGCACGAACAGTTGCGCGCCCAATTCCTCTTCCAATTCCCTGATGGCGCGCGACAGTGGTGACTGTTCGATATGCAACCGCTCCGCAGCGCGGGCGAAGTGAAGCTCTTCGGCAACGGCCAGAAAGTACCGGAGGTGACGCAATTCCATGAGTCGATGTCCCTGTAAAGCTTAAAGGAGTCTGTCGTGGTGCCGTAACGGCGTTCATCGTTTGTCCTTTCAAGCGGTTACGCCCTCATGTGCTGGCTCTGCCGTGACATCCTCTTCCTGCTCATCCGGGCGATGGGCCAGCCGGTACAGGATCGGCAACACCAGCAGCGTCAGCATGGTGGAAGACAAGATGCCGCCAATCACCACGGTGGCCAACGGCCGCTGTACTTCCGCGCCGGTGCCCGTAGCAATGGCCATCGGGATGAAGCCCAGCGATGCCACCAGGGCCGTCATCAGCACCGGCCGCAAGCGCGTCAGCGCGCCCTCGCGGATGGCTTCGTCCAGCGGCGTTCCAGCCTCACGCAGGCTGCGGATGTAGGAAATCATCACCAGGCCATTGAGCACGGCGACGCCCGACAGCGCGATGAAGCCGACGGCGGCGGAGATCGACAGGGGAATGTCGCGCAGCCACAGCGCCAGGATGCCGCCGGTCAGCGCGAACGGAATGCCGGTGAAGACCAGCAAGCCGTCCTTGACGTTGCCGAACATGGCGAACAGCAGCACGAAGACCAGCAGCAGCGACACCGGCACGACGATTTGCAAGCGCTGCGTAGCGGATTGCAGGTTCTCGAACGTGCCACCCCAACTCGTCCAATAGCCCGTGGGAATCTTGACCTGCGCCAGCGCGGCCTCGGCGTCGGCCACGAAGGAGCCCACGTCACGACCGCGCACGTTGGCGCTGACCACGATGCGGCGCTTGCCGTTTTCCCGGCTGACCTGGTTGGGGCCGGGCGCCAGCTCGAAGCTCGCCACCTCGGCCAGTTGGATGAAGTTGGTTCGGCCCTCGGCGCCACCCGTGCCACCCGTTGCGCGCGGCAGCGGAATCGGCAGGCGCTTCATGCTTTCCAGGTCGTTGCGCAACGATTCCGGCAGGCGAACCAGGATGTCGAAACGGCGGTCGCCTTCAAACAAGGTGCCGGCCTCGCGCCCGCCGATGGCCGTGGCCACCACGTCCTGGATGTCGGCTACGTTCAGCCCGTAGCGTGCGGCTTTCTGGCGGTCGATGTTCACGGTCAGCATGGGCAAGCCGGTGGTCTGCTCCACCTTGACCTCGGACGCGCCAGGAATCTTCTGCAACATGGATGAGACTTCCTCACCCGTCTTGTTCAAGACATCCATGTCGTCGCCAAAAATCTTCACTGCCACATCACTGCGCACTCCCGAGATGAGTTCGTTGAAGCGCAACTGGATCGGCTGCGAGAACTCATAGTTGTTCCCCGGCACCTTGCCCACGGTCTCCTGAATGGCCGCCAGCAATTCGTCGCGTGACTTGCGCGGCTCGGGCCACTCGGACAGGGGCTTGAGCATGATGTAGCCGTCGGAAATGTTCGGCGGCATCGGGTCGGAGGCGATTTCCGCCGTGCCAGTGCGCGCAAAAACGCGGTCGATCTCAGGGAATTTGGCCTTCAGCGTCGCTTCCAGTTGCTGCTGCATCGCCACCGATTGCGTCAGGCTGGTACCCGGAATGCGCAGGGCCTGGATGGCGAAGTCGCCCTCGTTCAGGCTGGGCACGAACTCGCTGCCCATGCGGGTGGCAATCAGGCCGCACAGCACAATCGCCACGGCGGCTGCCGCCAACACCACGGCCTTGGCCGCCATCACGCGATCCAGCAACGGGCCGTACCAGCGCTTGGCTTGCACCACCAAGAAGTTTTCCGTCTCGCTGACCCGATGGCCGATGAACAGGGCGACCGCCGCCGGAATGAAAGTCACCGACAGGATCATGGCCCCCACCAGCGCGGCCACCACGGTGAACGCCATCGGGTGGAACATCTTCCCTTCCACACCCGTCAGGGCAAAGATGGGCAGGTACACCACCATGATGATGAGCTGCCCGAACAGCAGCGCGCGGCGCGATTCCTTGGATGCCAGGAACACCTCGTGAAAGCGTTCCGCCCGCGTCAAGGGCCTGCCAAAGTGCGCCTGCGCATGGGCCAGACGGCGCACGCAGTTCTCGACGATCACCACCGCCCCGTCGATGATGATGCCGAAATCCAGCGCCCCCAGGCTCATCAGGTTGGCGCTCACCTTGTAATGCACCATGCCCGTGAAGGTGAACAGCATCGACAAGGGAATCACCGTCGCCGTGATGATGGCCGCACGGATGTTGCCCAGGAACAGAAACAGGATGACGATCACCAGGATCGCGCCTTCCAGCAGGTTCTTCTTCACCGTGGCGATGGCCTTGTCCACCAGCACGGTGCGGTCGTAGACCGTCACCGCGTGCACGCCCTCGGGCAGGCTGCGGTTGATCTCCACCATTTTCTTGTCCACGGCCTGCGACACCGTGCGACTGTTCTGGCCGATGAGCATGAAGACCGTGCCCAGCACCACTTCACGGCCGTTGTCCGTGGCGGCACCGGTGCGCAGTTCGCGCCCCATCCCAACGTCCGCCACGTCGCGCACGCGGATGGGCACCCCGCCCGCGCTGCTGAGGATGACGTTGCCGATGTCCTCCAGCGTCTTGACCTGCCCAGGCGCCCGGATCAGATACTGCTCGCCGCGCTTTTCGATGTAGCCCGCGCCCACGTTGCCGTTGTTGCGGTCCAGCGCCGTCACGATGTCTTGCAGGGTGACGCCCAACGAAGCCAGACGCGCGGGGATAGGCGCGATCTGGTATTCCTTGGCATAGCCGCCGATCGAGTTGATTTCCGTCACGCCGGGCACGTTGCGCAACTGCGGCTTGATGATCCAGTCCTGGATCTCGCGCAGGTCGGTGGCCGTGTAGGGTGTGCCGTTGGGCTTCTTCGCACCGTCCTTGGCCTCGACCGTCCACAGGTAAATTTCGCCCAGGCCGGTGGAAATCGGCCCCAGTGCAGGCGTGATGCCGGCGGGCAGTTTGTCGCGTGCCTCCTGGATGCGCTCATTGACCAACTGGCGCGCGAAGTAGATGTCGGTGCCGTCCTTGAAGATCACCGTCACTTGCGACAGACCATAGCGCGACAGGGAGCGGGTCTGCTCCAGGTTGGGCAGGCCCGCCATCACCGTTTCAATCGGGTACGTCACCCGTTGCTCGACCTCCAGCGGCGAATAGCCCGGCGCCTGCGTATTGATCTGCACCTGGACGTTGGTGATGTCCGGAACGGCGTCGATGGGCAGCTTCTGATAGCTGAATACGCCAATGGCGGCCATGCCGATGGCGGCCAGCAGCACCAGCCATCGGTGCTCGATGGCCGCGCGAATAAGTTTTTCAAACATGGACGTGGCTCCGGCATCAATGGGTGTGTTCGGCAGAGGCTTTGCCGAGTTCGGACTTCACGACGAAACTGCCTGCCGCCGCATACGCTGCCCCGGCTTGGAGCCCTTGCAGCACCTCGACGCGCTTGCCGTCGCTGCGGCCCAACTGCACGGGCTGGGCCACGAAGCCGTCATTCACCTTGACGAAGACGACGGGCTTGTCGCCCACGCTCTGTATCGCATCGCTGGCCACAGTGACGGGCACGTTGGCCTCGGATGCGGTCACTTCCACATTGACGAACAGGCCGGGACGCCACGCGCCCTGCGGATTGGCCAAGACCACGCGGGCCTTGGCCGTGCGGGTCTGCTCGCCGATCAACGCGCCCACGAAAGTGATGGTGCCTTGCGCGCTGGCATCGAAGGCCGTGGCCTTGATGTTGACTTTTTCGCCCACTCGGACGAGCGGCAAATCCTTGGCAGGCACGTTGATTTCCGCCCAGACCTGGCCCAGGTCAGACACAGTGAACACGGCAGCGTCTTCCTTGACGGCTTCGCCCTGGCTGAGGTGCTTTTCAATCACCACGCCATCGAAGGGTGCGCGCAACTCCAGGCGGTTCAGCCCGCCCGAAGACCCTGGGGCCAGGCCCACGGCAGACAGCTTCTGCTGCGCGTTGGCCACGGCGACCTGCGCCTCGTTCAATGCCTGCCCGGCTTGCAGGTAATCCTGCTCGGCGGAAATCTTCTGTTCCCACAGCCGCTTCTCGCGCTCGAAGGTGGTCTTGGCCAAAGCCAGCCGCTTTTGCGCCGTCTGCAATTCGCTGCGCTGCTCGGAGGCGGTCGGGCTGGTTATGACCGCCAGCACCTGTCCCTTCTTGACCGTTTGTCCCAAGCTGGCCTGCACGCTCTCGACCACGCCCGCCATGCGCGGGACGACATGCGAGGTGCGGTCTTCGTTCAGGCGGATCTCGCCCGGCAATTGCAGGGCAGACTTGATGCTTGCAGCCCCTGCGGTGTCGATGCCGATGGATGCCGCCTTGATTTGCGCATCGCTGAGTTCGACTTTCCCCTCTTCCTGGCTGAAGCTGAACCTGAAAGGCGCATTGGCCGTTTGTGCCACGATGTTGATCTCGAACGCATGGGGCTCCGGCACGGTCTCGCGACTCAGCAGACTGTCTTTGTCGGGCGCGAAATTGAGCGCCTGCTTCTCGCCGGTCAAACGCGAAACGGTGGCGCTGACCTTGGCGGCGCTGGCGGCCAGCGCCTTGCCCTTGTCGTACAGCCAGATGCGTAGGCGCGGCTCGCCGCCGTCTTCGGCGAGCAATGCCTCCAATCCGAAATCCCCTTCATTGAACAGCTTGCCGCCATGCGGCCCCTTGCCCGGCCCTTCATGGTGCTCGCCATCCGCATGGCCCTTGTCGTCCTCGTGCTGCGCATCGCTTGTCTTGCCATGATGCTCACCATCGCTGTGGGCCTTGGCTTCAACGTGGCTGCTGTGGCCCTCGCCTTCGGCGCTCTTGCCCGTCTTGCCGCCGAGGATGGCGCCGCCCAGTCCAACGCCCACAACGGCGATCACGGCGATGGCAATCCATTGCTTCTTGCCGACGTTCAGTTTGTTCGTGTCGAATTTCATGTTCATTCCTTGTTCGCGGGCGGGGTGGTCGTGGGTTCGGATGCGCCGATCACGCGATCCATGTCCGCCGCCGCGCGATGCGCTTCGGCCAGTGCCTTGAGGTATTGGGATTGGGCGGCGAAGTAGGTGCGCTGTGCGTCCAGCACTTCCAGGAAATTGAACTTTCCGTAGCCAAAACCCACGGTGGCCGCGTCATAGGCGCTCTTGGCCCCAGGCAGTACCTCGCGCTGCAACACGTCGATCTCGCCGCGAACCAACGTCAGCCGTTCGCGGGCTTGCAGCACTTCCGTGCTCAGGCGCAGGTTCAACGCCTGGAGTTCGTCCCGCGCCTTGTCTTCACGCTTCAACGCTTCCAGCAAGTTGCCCTGATTGCGGTCAAACAAAGGCAGCGGCACGGAAACGCCGAGCATCAACTGATTGCGCGCAAGCTCGTTCGGGCGCTTCACGCCCAGGCTGACCGTGACATCTGGCGTTTGCTTGCTCCGCTCCACGTCAGCCAATGACCTGCGGCGTTCAACTTCCAACTGCGCCCGGCGCAATGCCGACGAGGCCGACAGGCGCTGCTGGATGTCATCCAGCGAAGGGACGACCGGGAGATCATCCACACTGCCCGACACCTGGGTGAACTGTGGCGGGCTGGCCCCCAGCAAGCTGGCCAGCCGTGCGCGGGCGCTGCGCTGTTCGCTTTGGGCCTGCGCCAGTTCAACCCGCACGCCGGCCTCGGCCACCCGGGCCTTGGTTTCCTCGACCGGAGAGACCTTGCCCGCCATCACGCGCTTGGCAACGGCGTCCGTCGCTTTCCTGGCCAAGTCAACGCTGTCCTGGGCCAAGGCCGTGCGATCCTGGGCTGCCAGCGCATCGAAGAAGGCGGCGACCACGGCGGCGCGAATTTCGACGCGACGCGCGTTCAACTCCTCGACCGCAACGTCACGCCCACGCTCTGCCGCCGTGATGCGGGCAGCGCGCTTGCCGCCCAATTCGATGGGCAGGTTGATCTGAGCGCTTTGGGTGCGGGTTTGCGTGCGCTGGTCTTCAAGCGCATACGCCAGTTCGGGGTTGCGGCGCGCTTGCGCCTGAAGCACCTGGCCTTGCACGGCCTCGACTTCCCGCTGAGCGACGGTCAGGTCAAGATTGGCTTCCAAAGCCAGCGCGATGGCTTTTTGCAGGCTCAGTGGAGCCGTTGCTTCAGTCTGCGCCCCGCTTTGGGCATTGCCCGGCAGCGCTGGCAGCGGCTGGGCGAAAGCCAGCCCTGCCGTGAACGCAAGGAGCAAGCCTGCCGCCGTTGCCCTTGCGTTGTGATTGTGAATACCCTTCAACATCCGATTCTCCAGTGACTTGAAATACACGAGGGAATCGGCGGGGGGCGATCCAGATGATCGCCAGCAACGTCGTCACATCAGCCGCACGAAGCCGGCTGGATACCGTAGCGCGCCATGCGCGACGGCAGGGGTGAGGACGAAGAGAAAGGAACGCGCTCCCCGCCGATCAGGCGAGGGCACGCCACCGAGGGCGCTCTAAACGTTCGGGTGGAGGCGCGGCAAGGCTCTCCGGGTGGTACGCCGTATCCAGGGACGGGCTGATCGACGACGCCAGCTTGACATCCCCTGACAAGACCGAGAAGCACCCGGCATGACAGGACGGGCAATCAGGATCGCCGCCCAGGGTCTTGGCCGGATCAGGGCTGGCGTCCTTGCCGTCGGCCGCCTTGTGCTGGTGCGCATGGTGGCCGAAGTGCTTGGCCGCAGCCCCGGTTTCATGCTGGCAATAACTGGCCACAGCCGCCCAACTGAATTGGAGCGGCAAGAACACCAGCAAGACGATAGCCAGCCATTTGCGCATAGGGGTAACAGTGTAGCAGCTACAGGCTTCAATCCGCCATTCCTCGCTGCTTGGGTTTGTTTCAGAGTCCTCTGCGCGTAGCGTGCCTCCTCGCGGGTTCATCCAGAATGAAATAAGGACCGCTTCTATATTCGAATAGCTGTGGTCGCTTGACGCAACGAAGCGACACGAGGGGCACGGCAGCGCAGGGTATTGGCAGCAGTGTCAACCGCCGGAATACATTTCGAGCCGCGCACGCCGCGCTTCTGGTGATTCGCTGCGCATCTCATCGACAACCTGTTGGCGCGTCTTCGGTGCTGCGGAACTCTTGATGGGCACCGGCAGTCCACGTTGCATCAGCGTGAGCGTACCGTCCTTGCGGGCTGCCTCGACCTCGGCCAGCACCTGGGCACGGGTCTTGGTACTCTTGAAATGATCGGGGTGATACGTGAAGCCCTGCTCATTGGACGCGGGGTGCCAGAGCGAATCGGCCTGGGCCGCCATGGGCAGTGCCGTGGCCAGGATAATGGCTTTCATGGCGACAAGATGGGTCAGTTTCATTGCATGGTCCTTTCCAGTGTGATTTGCAGAAAATCGATATGCCCGAAGGCATGAGCACAATGTAAGAACCGGCACCGAACGGGAGTAAAACGTGCAGATGACAATTTGGACAGGTTGCGAGAGACCGCAGCAGGAACGCTGCGCATGAAGCTGCTGATCGTGGAAGACGAAGCCAAGCTCGCGGACTATCTTCGCAAGGGACTCTCTGAAGAAGGCTATGTGATCGATGTGGCTGCCAACGGCATCGATGGCCTCCACATGGCCTCTGACGGCCACTACGACCTGATCGTTCTCGACACCATGCTGCCGGGCATCGATGGCTTCGGCTTGCTGGCTGCACTGCGGCAGAGCAAGCAGACGCCGGTGATCATGTTGACGGCCCGCCATCGCATCGAGGATCGCGTACGCGGGCTGAAGGCAGGAGCGGACGACTACCTCGTTAAGCCGTTCGCCTTTTCCGAACTGGTGGCACGCATCGAGGTGCTGCTGCGCCGCACCGCCGGTACTGCGCCCGCGCCTGATGCGCTGGTGCTGTGCCTGGGGGACTTGCATATGGACCTGGCGAGGCGGCGCGCTACTCGGGCCGGCCAGCGCATCGATCTGTCCGCAAAGGAGTTCCAACTGCTGACGCTGCTCTTGCGCCGCAAGGGCGAGGTTCTGTCACGTACCGAAATCGCGGAGCAAGTATGGGACGTGAACTTCGATCACGGTACCAACGTGATCGACGTCGCTGTGCGTCGCCTTCGGAGCAAGCTCGACCTGCCCTTCGAGCGCCCACTGCTGCACACCGTCCGTGGCATGGGCTACGTACTCGAAGATCGGCAGTCGTGAGACCCAGGCGTGCCGGATCGCTGGGACGGCGGCTTGCCCGTTGGCTCGCACTTCTCACCCTGGTCGGGCTGGCCTTAACCTGCCTGGGCATTTACACCGTCACCGCGCTGAGCTTCAAGGAGCGGCAGATGGACACGCTGCGGCAACAGCAGACCCAGGTGAACCATCTTATTGCCGAGGCAGCAGAGTTAGACAGCGGCACGCTCGCACACAAGCTCGACGATGGCATGGTCGGCCGACAGGACATGAAATTGATCCTGACCCGTGCCGACGGCAGCGTCATCTATGCCAGCGCCGGCATTCCAGTGCATCACCGCGTGATCGACATGCGATTCGAGGCTACGACCGGCATCCCCCCCATCCAGGCGGTGCTGAGTCTTGATGTCAGCGAGGACGATCGTGTGCTAGAACGCCTAGCCCGCACGCTCGTCGCCGCCGCACTCGCTGGCGCAGTGGTGATTGCTGCTGGCGGATTTACGCTGGTGCAAATCGGGCTGCGTCCCGTGCGCGACCTCTCGGCTCAGATCCAGGCACTGGAGGCCGATACTCTGCACCGGCTTCTGGATGGCTCCGCTCAACCCGACGAACTGGCTCCGCTGGTGGCTCACGTCAACGAGTTGCTGAAGCGTCTGCACAAAGCCTACGAACAACTGGAAGCCTTCAATGCTGACGTTGCGCATGAACTGTTCACGCCGTTGGCGACGTTGATGGGGGGCACTGAAGTTGCTTTGCGCAAAGCACGCGATGCCGACACGTTGCGAGACGTGTTGGGCTCGCACCTCGAAGATCTCCAGCGCATGTCGATGATCGTGCAGGACATGCTCTTTCTGTCGCAAGCCGACCGTGGGGCTGAGGCCCGCCGCGAGCACGTCGCCAGCATGGCAGGCGTTGCGCGCACGGTGGTGGAATTGCACGAGGCAGCCATTGAGGAAGCCGGGCTGAAAGTTCGTATCAATGGTGATGCCACTGGCTTGGCCGACGTGCGCCTATTGCAGCGCGCATTGTCCAACCTGATCGGCAACGCAACCCGGCACGCGCATCCGCACAGCACCGTTGTCGTGCAAATCGACCGGCTGGACGGCGAGATCGCCCTGCGGGTGGTGAACGAGGGGCAGACGATTTCAGCCGAGCATTTGCCCAATCTGTTCAACCGCTTCTACCGGGCAGATGCAGCGCGGTCGGATGCCGCCCGCAATCATGGACTGGGCTTGGCCATCGTGGCTGCCATCGCCCGCATGCACGGAGGGCGGACGATGGTCGATTCGAGCAACGGCATCACGTCTATCGGGCTCATGGTGCCCACCCCGCGCGCGCAATAGTCAACGGATCGGGCACCACCAACAGACTGGCTCCACTAGCCAATTACTTCTTCCAGCAGGAGAAGCGCCAGAAAGCCGACAAAGAACATCGCCGTCACCCAGGGGCGATCTGGCGTTTCGTGTGCTTCGATCAGCAGTTCTTCGGTCACGAGGTAGAGCAACGCAATCAGACCAAACGCGAAGAAGCCAGTCAGAAGAGGGTTGGGCAACAGCGCCACCGGCGCTCCAAGCAAGGCCCCGATCGGCAGCAAGAGCACGAGCGCGGCCGTGATCCAGACGACCCTGGCACGGGAGCGAACGCTCTCGCCGAGTTCCGTGGCCACTGTCAATCCCAGGAACAGAACCTCGATGGTCAGGGCGATGGTCAGAAGCAAGCCGACCTTTGGGCCAGCCGCAAACCCGATACCAAGCACCAAGCCATCAATCAGGATGTCGATGCCGATCACGGTCAGGAGACCGGCCGGCCCCTTCGCCAACGCTTCCAGATGCTTCACCAGCAGCATGGTGGCGACGCCGATTCCGCCGCCGATCATCGTCGCCCAAGGCGAGGCCCGGTGCATGATGTCGGGCAAGATTTCGCCGGCCGCCGCCGCGAACACGACGCCAGCGGCGAAATGCTGAATCGCGCTGACCAGTGTTGGCCCCGGCCGCACGTTCACCGCGACCGCAGCTCCGATGATGGCGGCCGCTGCCGGGATCAAGGTGTAGATCCAGGCCGAGATCACCATGACTTAAGTTACCGCGTTGCCGCACTGAGCACAGAATTTCGCGCCGATCGGAATGACGCTACTGCACTTCGTGCACGACGCTGGCACCAGCGATGTCCCGCACTGGCCGCAAAAGCGAGCGCCGTTCGGATTGATCGCTTTGCATTGCGGGCAGGTGATGCCACTGACCGAAGGCGCTGGATTGTGCCCCCAGTCGTGGCTGCTGGGGCTACCGTGGCCGCGGCTATTGCCATGCCCGTGGGAACTGCCATGCCCCCCGCCATGCCCGCCAAAAATTCGATCCAGAATTCCCATTTTCAACACTCCATATTCAGTTTTACTGACCCGCCCGCTGCCTGAGCAGCCTCAGCCCGTTGAAGACCACCAGCAGGCTCGCCCCCATGTCGGCGAACACGGCCATCCACATGGAGGCATCGTCGAAGATGGCCAGCAGCAAGAACACCAACTTGATGCCCAGCGCGAGCGCGATGTTCTGCCACAGCACGGCGTGGGTGCGCTTGGATAGCCGGATCGTTTCGGGCAGGCGGCGCAGGTCGTCGTTCATGACCACCACGTCGGCGGCTTCCATCGCCGTGTGGGTGCCCGCGCCGCCCATAGCGAAGCCGATGTCAGCCTTCGCCAGCGCGGGGGCATCGTTGATGCCGTCGCCGGTCATCGCCGTGACGCCCAGGCGCTGCTGAAGCTCGCCGATGGCGCGCAGCTTGTCTTCGGGCAGCAGGTTGCCGCGCACCTCGGCGATGCCCGCCTGGGCGCCGACGGTTTGCGCCGTCGCTAGGTTGTCCCCCGTCAGCATCACCGGCGTCACACCCAGCGCCTTCAGGTCGGCCACGGCCTGCGCCGACGAGGGTTTGATCGTGTCAGCCACCGCGCAGATGGCCATGACCCGTTCGCTGCTGGCCAGCAGCGTGACGGTACGGCCCGCTTGTTCATGCACTGCGAGGCGGGCTTCGAGTTCAGCCGAGCATTGCCCGCGCTCTTCGATCCAGCGGTGGTTGGCCAGCACATAGGTATGGCCGTCGATCACCCCCTGCACGCCGCGCCCGGCAACGGCCTGAAATTCGTCCACCTCTTGCGCGGCGGATGACACGCCGTCCGCGATGGCTTTGGACACCGGGTGATCCGACCGCGCCGCGAGGCTCTTGGCCAGCCCCTCCAGGACTTGCTGACCGAGTCCTGCGTCCACGGGCTCGAAGGCCACCAGCTTGGGCTTGCCTTCGGTGATGGTGCCGGTCTTGTCCAGCGCCACGGCCTTGATCTTGCGCGCCTCTTCCAGGTACACACCGCCTTTGATCAGGATGCCCCGCCGCGCCCCGGCGGCCAAACCGCTGACGACGGTGACGGGCGTGGAAATCACCAAGGCGCAGGGGCAGGCAATGACCAGCAGCACCAGAGCCTTATAGGCGGCCTGCATCCAGGTCAGCCCCATGAGCCACGGAGCCAACAGCGCAACGGCAACGGCCAGGACAAACACCGCAGGCGTGTAGATGGCGGCAAAGCGATCCACGAAACGCTGGGTGGGCGCGCGGGAGGACTGGGCCTGCTCAACGGCGTGGATGATGCGCGCCAGCGTGCTGTCGGAAGCAGGCGCCGTAACACGGATTTCCAGCGCCGCAGCCTGATTGATGGTGCCGGCGAAGACTTCATCGCCAGGGCTCTTGTCCACCGGCAGGCTTTCGCCGGTCACGGGGGATTGGTCAATGGCGCTCTGGCCCAAGGTCACGATGCCATCCAGAGGAAGGCGCTCGCCGGGGCGAATACGCACCGTCGCGCCCACAGTGACTTCCTTGACGCCGATGCGTGCCCAACTGCCGTCGTCTTGACGCACTTCGGCCTGCTCCGGCGCGAGCGCCAGCAAGCTCTTGATGGCACCGCGCGCCCGATCCACGGCGCGCGCCTCGATGGCTTCCGCAATGGCATACAAGGCCATCACCATCGCCGCTTCGGGCCACTGGCCGATCAGAAAAGCGCCGGTCACGGCCACGGTCATCAGGGCATTGATGTTCAAGCGGCCCTGTCGCAGCGCGGCCAGTCCCTTGCCGTAAACCGAGAAACCCGACAGCGCGATGGCCGCCGCAGCCAGTGCCATTCCCAGCGCCTTGACTGGCACGCTGTCTGGGAAGGCGAATGCCAAGCCTTCGGCCGCCACGGCGAGCCCCAAGGCGCCCAGCGACTTGCCCCAGGTCGTCCAGAAGCCCGTTGGCGAGGCAACCGCAGCGGCAGCAGCCGACGACCCGGTATCGCCAAGAGGTTCCGGCTTGAAGCCTGCCTTGCGGATCGCGTCCACCGCCTGCTGCAAGACAGGATCATCGGCGGCAATGGCCAGCTCGCGGTCGCCCAGATTGAATTGCAGGCTACGAATTCCCGCCATGCCGTCCAACGCCCGGCGGATTTCCGACTCCTCCGAGGCACAGTCCATGTTTGCAATGCGGAAGCGCTGGGCATTCTTCGCGCCGAGGGGTTCTGGCTTGAAACCCGCTTTGCGGATCGCTTCCAGGGCTTGGGGCAGCGCGTGGTCATCGGCGGCAATGGCAAGCTCTCGATCCCCTAGGTTGAATCGCAGGCCGCGAATCCCCGCCATGCCTTCCAGCGCCCGGCGGATTTCCGACTCCTCCGAGGCGCAGTCCATGTTTGCTATGCGAAAGCGCTGCGGCTCGACAGTCGTTGCATCAGACGGTGTTGGCTCGGGCACCGCAGGCACTGTTGCACAGCTACTCCCGCAGCAAGCAGCGTCGGCGTGTTGGCGTTGGTGGGCAGGGTTCATGAAATTCTCCTTTTCAGGCAAATTGGAAACCCTATACCCACTACAGAGTCAAGCGCCTACAATGAGCCTTGGAGAAAAACTCGCGACCGCTCAAGATGAAGCTATGAAAATCGGCGAACTGGCTAAGGCCGCACATACCCAGGTAGAGACGATCCGGTACTACGAGCGTGAAGGCTTGCTACCAGAAACGGCCCGTACAGATGGCAACTACCGCATGTACGCAGAAGAACACGTTGACCGACTGTCCTTCATCCGGCACTGCCGGGGTTTGGACATGACACTGGATGAAATCCGGGTTCTATTGCGCTTCAAGGATGCTCCGCACGAGAACTGCGCCCAGGTGAATGACCTGCTCGACGAGCACATCGACCATGTGGCTACCCGCATCAAGGAATTGAAAGCGTTGGAACGACAGCTCAAGACCTTGCGGGAAAGCTGCCGGGAATCCCAGCAGGCCAGCCAGTGCGGCATCTTGACCGAACTGTCCTCAGCATCGCGCCAGGTGCACGAGCCAGCAACGCGCAGGGGTCATGTTCATGGGGCACATAGCCTCAAGTGACTAGCTCAAAGAAACTCCAAGCCGACGCCCGATTTCCCATGAGGCCGCTCCGCCACGCACCGTCGCCGCAAGCTGCTGCCCCAGTCGCTGCTCGATCACTGGCTTCCACGGCACCAAGCTGAAGCCCATGCCGTCGTCCAGCATCGCGTACCGACCGCTGGCGAGCATGACGCTGCGCCGGTAGATACCGGCCACGCGCTGCCCGTCGGCCACCGGGCGATGCTCCAGGCCGGTGTCGGCCGCAATGTCTTTGGCGGCCTGTGCCAGTTCCCGATCGCGTAGTGTGCCCAGTAGGTTGCGCGCGAGGATCACGCGCTGCCCGCGCCGCTCGGCCAGTCCCTGTTCCGCCAGGAAGTCGGCGCGCTGCTGCATTGCCTGCTTGGCCTCGCCGCCAAAGCCCAGGTCGCCCAGGCCCGAGCCGCCGCCGATCAGTTGCTGGTCGAGCCAGGTGACCCCGATCACGCGCGCCTGCCGCTCGATGGGCAGGTGCGATTTCAGCTCCACGGCTACGCCGCCCAGGCGCTGCGCGTCGTACTGGCGGCCCTGCTCGGGCAGGTCGTCCGGCACCTTCCATAGCCCCTCGGCCACGCGCTCCACGATGCCAGTCCGGCGCAGAGCTTCGAGCCGGCGGACGTGGGCCGCGACGACTTCCTGTGGATCACGGCCCGGCGCGGCCTGACCCTGCGCGATGGCAAGGTGGTGGTCGGTGCGGTACAGGCCATCGCTCGCCAGTGCGGCGATGTTCTTGTCGGCCGCGCGCACGTCGGCCGATCCCTTCACCTCCACCACGGCGCCGGCCGGATAGTTCGCCAGCTCGTCGCGGGCGTTGAGCGCGACGTAGTGGGCCTTGCCGTCCACGCCGTCGATGACCAGATAGCCCCGGTCGCGCAGCTCGTCGGCCAGCCCCTTCGCGGCCACGCGGCCGACAATGGTGCGACCATCGTCGCCAGGCTCGAATACCGCCAGCTCGCGCGGCTCGCCCCGCATGGCCCGCTGCATGGTGCGGATGATGTCGCCGCGCTCGCCCAGGGCGCGCAGGGTCTTTTCGGCATCGGCATGAATGGCCCAGGTTCCGGGCTGCGTCTCGTCGGCCAGGCCCAGGCGCTGCAAGCGTTGCAGGCGGCCGATCAGCAGCAGGCACTGGCGTTGCAACCTCGACTCGTTGAGCCGTTCGACATGCACCAGGCCATCGTCGCCCAGCTCGCGCTTGAGCGTGCGATCCAGGTTCGTCCACCGCTCCTGATCCACCTCGCGCCGCAAGGTCTGCTGGATCTCCAGCTCGGTGCGCGGCCCCAGCCATTCGGTCGCCAGTTCGGCGGCGCGATGGCGGAAGCCGTCGGCGATGTAGTCGCCGGCGATGATGAGGTCTTTGCCGGTGTCGGCGCGCCCGCGCACGACGATGTGCGTGTGTGGGTTGTCGGTGTTCCAGTGATCGACCGCCACCCATTCCAGCCGCGTACCCAAGTCAGCTTCCATGCGGCCCATCAGGTGCCGCGTGTAGGTGCGCAGGTCTTCCAGCTCGGCGCCATCCTCGGGCGAGAGGATGAAGCGGAAATGATGCCGGTCATCGGCGCAGCGTTCCTTGAAGGCGTCGAGGTCGGCGGTATCGGTCTGCGGCCCGTAGGCTTGGCCCGGCTCGCCATCGCGGCCCACGCCGTCGCGCTCGATGTAGCGCAGGTGCTTGGCGAGCGACTGCGGGCTGGCCCGCTGCTGATTGACCAGCAGCGTCTTGATGGCCACGCGCCGCGACATGGGCGTGAGCTTCGCCCCCGCGAAGCGCGCTGCCGTGTGGCCGCGTCCCAGGCGCGAGCCGGGCCGCTGGCCGGCGCGCTGTCCGCTGCCGCTGGCGCCAGGACGGCGCACCGAGGACTTGCCGCTGCTGGCCTTGCCTGCCTGCTTGAGCACCTTGGAGACGAAGCCCTGGCCCCGGTTCTTCGGGGCACTGGGGCGGATGCGGAAATCATCGTCGCGGCGGTCGGTCATGGCTGCGCTCCCTGCAAGCTCTGGCGTGTCCGGTCGTGCGAAGCACGCGGACATGCCTGCATTGGCGCGGGCTTCGCGCCCCACGCGGCACGGCGGCGAAGCCGCTCCGTGCCGCGCCACCCCCACGTGCAGACTGGCTTTGCGGGCCGACAGGTGCCGCACCCTTTTGTCTTGCCTTCCGCCTTTGCCCCTCGCTGGCGCTCCGGGCAGCGGCGGCCCGGTGGCGCTGCTGCGCGAGCAACCAGCGCGCCGGCGAACGCGGACACGGCCGCAAGCCGGGCGCGTTCGAGGCAAGACGCCTGCACATGGGAAGACAGCGCGAAGTGCAGCGCGGATGCGCTCGCACTGCACGCGCGACGACACGCGGAAAGCCACTGGATCGGTACGGATAGCACGATGAGATGCACGGCGACGTGCAGCGAGTCGGCGGCCATCATGGGCGGGATTCCAGCCAGACCGGATGCGCGACGCCGATCACGGCGGATGCGCTGACCGGCCCGAAATACCGGCTGTCGAACGATGCCGGGTTGGTCACACTGAGCAGGAACAATTCGCCGGGTTCAAGGCGGCGGCATTGCTGCCAGGATGGCAGCGGCCGGCCCCAGCGGTCAGCAGGCAGCACGGCGGCCGAAGGCACGCCGTCGATGCGGACGACGCGGCCAGTGATGCACACCTCCTGCGGCGCGACGGCGCCCACGCGCTTGAGCAGCGGCACGCGCGCCGGCAGGTAGCCGCGCCGCGCGGCCAGCGCGGCGGCGTCTGGCGGCAGCGTGGTCAGGACGATGCTGTCCACGGACAAAGGACGTGGCAGCGAGGCGGCACCGCGGCCCTGCGGATCGACGCGATACCAACCGACCGCCACGCTGTCGGACGGGTTGTAGATCAGGCGCGGCAGCGGATGCACGAAGGACGCCCAGGCCAGCGCAGCGAGGCCGCAGGCGGACAGGCCCGCCAGTACGAGGCGAGCGCGTAGGCGTGAGCGAGGACGCGGCGCGGTGTCGGCAGTGGAAACGGCGGTCATGGCAGCGCCCTCCCGATGAGCCAGGCCGCGTGCCGCTCGGCGGTGTATTCGGGCAGCGGCAAGCGCGCAGCGAGCCGGTTGGCGAGCGTGCGCCAGTACGCGGGCGAGACAGCGGCGGGTGCGATGCCCAGCGCCTCGATGGCGTCGATGCGCTCCAGCGCGGCGCGCACCTGCTTCTCGCCCTCGACGTGCAGCAGCAGGCGTGCGCTCGGCTGCACGCCGGGGATGCGCTGCGCCGCGTCCAGTGGTGTGCAAGCCTGCATCACCATGAGCTGCCAGCGGATCGTGCCGTAGTCGTTGGCCTGCCAGCGGATGCGGCACAGCATGGCGCCCGGCAGGAACACCGCGTAGCGCCGCCAGTGATCGAGCTGGTGCGTGCGCGCAGGTTCGCCGAAGCGCAGATAGAGCTTGAAGCGCGGTTCGATGTAGGCCAGCGCCACCCGCGTCAGCGGTGCGGTGGCAGGCTGGCCGGAAGGCGGCGTTGCGAGCGCAGCCGTGGCCGCGCCAGCGGCAGGCAAAGCGGATGCGGTCATGGTGTGTTCTCCCTGCGATGTTCTGGAAACTCCCGCTCCAGCAGCGCGCGCAGCAGATCGGCCACCGTCACGCCTTGCGTGAAGGCCGATACCTTGATGCGCGCCCGCATGGCGGGCGTGATGTCAAGGGTCAGGCGCGCGGTGTAGAGGTCGCCCTTGCCCAGCGCATCGGCGTCGCCCTGGCGAATCCACGCCTCGGCGTGTGGATTCGCGGGCGGACGCGCGCCGATGCCGACGCGCTTTGCCGTGCGCTTGCTGTTCGGTGGCGGCTTCGCTGTCATGACGGCCACCGCAGCAGTTCGTCCACCAGCGCGGTGATTTCGCGCGCGGCGGCGCTGTCCGGCGCCGTCTCGCGTGCCAGCCGGCCAGCGGCCACGCTGTCGGCGAAGACGATGCGTTGGCGCACTTCTGAGCGCAGCGCAGGAAGCGGCTGCTCGGCCAGCGCGCCGCGCGCCTCCCGTCCAATGACGGTGGTACTGACGCGCCGGTTGATGACGAAGGCCGCGCGCAGCACAGGCCGGAAGACTTGCGCTTCCCGAATCAGCGCCACCATTTCGGCACTGGCCCACAAGTCGTAGGGGCTCGGCTGCACCGGGATCAGCACGCGCTCGGCCGCCAGCAGTGCGGAGCGCGCCAAGGCGGCGATGCGCGGCGGGCCGTCGATGACGACGTGATCGGCTCGCCTGGCGAGTTCGGGCGCTTCCTGATGCAACGTTTCGCGGGCGAGGCCCACGGCGCTGAACAGCCTTGGCAAACCTTGCTGGCTGCGGCGCTGCGTCCAGTCCAGCGCAGAGCCTTGCGGGTCGGCATCCAGCAGCACGACATGCTGGCCGCGCATCGCCAGCTCGCCGGCGATGTGCGTGGCGAGCGTGGTCTTGCCGACGCCGCCTTTCTGATTGAGCAGAGCAACGATCATGGCCTGGCCCTCCGTGTTGGAAAGCCGGGCTGTTGCTGCTGCGCTTGTGGCCGCGTGGTGGTTGTCCACCGAGGCACGGCGCTTCTACTACCAGTTAGATGTTTTAAGTTAGGGAAGTTAAGGGAGGCCGAAACCCGCGCCGTTATTGGCTTTGCGGCCGATCCGTACTCCTGATAGCACGAGAGCCGTACTCCCGATAGCACGATACCTCGTACTCCTGATAGCACGCGCCCGTCCACAAGCTGCGCACCGTTTATCCCCGTGCCGTGAACGGCACGGGCCGGAAGGTCAGCAGCTCGGCGCCGTTGTCCGGCATCCGCTCGATGTCCAGGACGTAGCCGGGCAGCGACTGCCGCGCGACCAGCGCGCGCAGGTCGTAGGCGAAGTCCGAGAAGCGCGTGGCGCTGCCCGATTTCCGATACAGGTGCCGGAAGTCGAATTGCCAGCCGCCCGGCTGGCGCCCGCCGTGCTTGCGCACCAGCCGGTAGAGCCATCGCTCGATGCCGCCGGTCAGCCGGAAATACGCCGGGTCGATGGTCAGCACCAGGGCGGCATCCATGACGCCGGCATAGAACCAGTCCGGCAAGATCAGCTCCAGCCCCAAAGGCGTGCCCTTGGCATCGGCCAGTTCCTTCCACTCGTTGATCCACGAGAAGCGATGCAGGCGCCGCCCGGTCGTCTCGCGGATAGACGTGGCTACCGTGGTCGATTGCAGGCGATCCAGCGCGGCCTTGAGGCGCTGGTAGTCGCGCAGCGACGTGCCGCGCCCGATGAAGCGCAGGATCTCGTAGGGCGTGGCCTGCATCAGCCGCGACGGGCGCAGGCCCGCGTCGCGTGCTTCCACGATCTGCGAAGCCGCCCATATCAGCACGTCGGCGTCCCAAATGGTGGCGATGCCATGCTCCTGCGTGCCTTCCACGCGGATCGTCACGTTCCCCGCCCGAAAGTCGATCGGCGCAACGCGCCGCGACTTCGCCAGCGAGAAGAACGGAAAGGCCATCAAATCCTGGCTGTCGCGCGGCGCCATGTCGCCCGGCAAGGCGCGAAACAGATCGAGCTGTTCGCGCTCTGGCACGGGCCGCTGCCGGGACGGCAGCGCAGGGTTGGACATGGCGAAGGCCACCCGCGCGCCAGCGATCAGCGCGCACGGCTGTCCGCCGAGTGCTGCTCGGCGTATTCGGGATCGGATGTGCTCTCGAAGCTGCGCTCGGAAGCCCAGGCATCGAGGTCGGCCACGGCGTACATCACGCGGCGGCCGAATTTGCGGAACTTGGGGCCGCCACCCAGCACGCGCTGCTTTTCCAGCGTGCGCGGCGACAGCCGCAGGTAGTCGGCGGCTTCGTCGTTGGTGAGATAACGCTGCGGTTGCGCAGCAGGATTCATGGGAGCGGCGGCAGGTCGCAAGGGAGCGGGACGCATGGCGTGAACCTCCATAGCTTTCAAAGCTCCGGTCACACAGCGCAACCGGATGGAGGCAGTCTCAGAAAACGAAGCGCTCCTGCTCAGGGTCGTTTTGCGTCCCCTTCAAAACGTCCCTTCTCAAGCGACGGCAGTTGTGCTAGTTGGCGGTAGCCGCCGCGCATCAACGCATTGCCACGCCGCACCAAACGGCGCACGCGGGCGCGCAAATCGCCATCGGCGTGCCAGTCGGCGGCCACGGCATCGGCACCGAACAGACCTTCGGCCACGTCGCGCAAGGACGCACCCGCCAGGGTCGCGTCGAGCGCCTGCAAGGTGTGCAGTTCCAGCAGCGCGGCAGGTGTCGGCCTACGTCTGGCATCGGCCAGTGCCGCGCCGAACACATGACCGCGAGCAGGCGCGGCAGCGCCGCCGCGGTGGGCATAGGCGACAGCCATGCCGTCTTCCAGTCCAGGCGCGAGCGCGAAGCGCAGGCAATGGCCGGGGCTGCGTGCGGTGAGCGCCAGCCCCTTGCCATCGTGGAGCAGTTGCTTATGGCCGGGGATACGCCAGAACGCGAAGGATTCGGTATCCACGGGCGGATCGGCATCGGGGTAGAGCTGCACCACGGCAGCGTGGCCGGGCTGCCAGGCCGGATGCGCGTCGCGCGCATCCAGGGCCGGGTCTTCCAGCAGGCGCAGGCCCCAGCGATGCGCCGCGTCCTGTGCTGCCTGTGACCGGCGACGATGGCGCAGCCAATCGAGCCGGTAGTCGGGGTGCCTGCGCAGGTACTCCCAGGCGAGCGCAAGGCTGTCCAGATGCAGCACGTACAGATACGCGGCAGTCGGATACCAAGACTCGGCGGCGCGATCGGCCATGACGCAACCTCCTGGGAACAGGAATCGCCGCCACGGCCGGGCTACGCGCTACATCGCCATCGTCAGAACGTCATGGGTAAAAATTGTGGCTCGGGTTGTCAAGACCAATTGGCTCCGATGCGTTGCGGTTTCCGTCTCAATGTGGCAGTGGCAGCGCCCCGACCGTGGGACGCCGTACAGGCCAGCCTGCCGCAGCCCAGGCCGGACATCATGACTGTTTCGATCAGATTTGCCGGGGTATGCCGCAAGAGTGCCGATTAAGACCTATCCGGCATGACACCAGACTGAGAAAGCCACAGTAGGCCGTATTCAGTCCGGGATGGCCCCGTCGCGCTCGGCCAGCCGGGTGTATTCCGACAGCGTGCGCGTGGGGCGGAAATAGAGGTCGCGTAGCACGGGCTGCTGGTGCGGCCCGACGATGCCGGCAAGTTCGGACAGCTTGACGGTGCCCTGCGCGGGCATCCCGATTCCCAGGTCGATGAGTCCCCAGGCGGTATCGCCATCGGCGGGATCGAGCGCGGCCAGCAGCCAGGTCACATGCGCGTCAGGGGTGAACAGCCGCACCACGGGCACCGGGTCGATTGCCCGGCCAGCGGCGCGGGCCTCGCCGTTGGCGAGCAGTTGCGCGCGCTCGGGAACGGTGGCGAGTGGCTGGGGCATGGTCGGCAATCCCACAAATCCAATGATGCACGGATGCGGTTTCACGCCCAAGCGCAGAACCGCCAAACCGGATTTGCGCCTTCGTGCGCAAGCACGGATGCGCTTACGTTGCTTTGCTGGAACTCGCCGATGCGGATTTCCGTAAAGGCACAAAAACGTAGAACACCAAATGAACACTATAGATTGTAGCCCTATAGGGTGCAATGGGCTGTCATCTTGGTTTTTTGAGGGAAACCATAGGTGGCGGCTGGGAACTCATTGGCGAAGGCGTTGAAGATCGTTAGAAAGGCGCGTGGCTTGAGCCAGGAAGCCTTCTCTGACGTGTCCAGCCGCACCTATATGAGCACCCTCGAACGCGACCTGAAAAGCCCGACCCTGAACAAGCTGGCCGAGCTGTGCGAGGTGATGGAGATCCACACGCTCACGTTGCTGACGCTGGCCTACGCGGGCGACAGCCCGCGCAAGGCCGACGAGTTGCTGGCGCAAGTGCGCCGGGAGCTGGAGGCGGTGTTGAAGGAGCGCGACGCGGCGAAGCCGCGCGCCTGATGCGATTGGGGTGCTGGCCGGGCCGATCCGGCGCAGCCGGTTCGGCGGCATCGAGGGGCGCCAAGCATCGCGCGGCGGGGATAGCCCGCAGGGCTTTCCCCTGGAGTGCAAGCGCCAGCGCGCAGCGCCGCAGGCGCGACGGCGTGAGGGATTGAAGCCGAATGGCCGTGACGGCTTGCCGGCATGGGGCGCAGCCCGCAAAGCCCGGCGGCGCTTGCAGCGCCGACACGCCATCCTGTGCTTGCGACTCCACGGGCTGCGAGCCGTCCACCGATGAATGCCGACCCTGGTGAACATGCCAAGAGGCACCCGCTGCCGAACCCTGTGCGTGCGGTGCTGCGATGAGCAGCACAGCGCCCCGCCGCAAAGGGCGGGGCGCTGTGGGCGGCCGTCAGGCCGCCTTGGGCTTGTTGCGCGACCAGATCAGGTCGTGCGTGCCGTCCTCGTTCTCGATCAGGCGGGCATAGACCGTTGCCGGGAATGAAGGATCGTCCAGGGTCACGGACACGTAGGGACGTCCGGCCTCGCTGGTTTTCTTCCACGCCGCGCCGATGTCGTGGCCAGCCGCTTGCAGGCGGAAATCGGGGGCGCTCTCGTTGTTGCCCTTGTCGTTGGGAACCAGCTTGACCTTGACGTTGAGCGTCAGGGTGCGGAGCTGGCCGTTGTAGCCGTCTTTGTCTGCGGTGAAGGTGCCGATGTTGGCCATGATGATTTCTCCTTTCGGGTTGAACAAGGTCGCGCCAGTGCGTCCTTGTTGTGATCCGTCCGGCGGGGGATGGGCTGGCCGCACCGCCGAGCACAGCGAGGGGGTCGCAACACCGTGGAGAACCTGGAAGCGAAAAGAATTTGTCCCGCGAGGAATGCGCGCAGCGCAGGGGAAATTGTTTTCGCTGGAAGGTTGCGGCCATGAAGCCCAAGGCGCAGCCGCGCCACCGCCAGGATTCACAACAAGACAAGGACGCACAGGCCGCCCGCTCCCGAATGGAGACAGGGCCGACTCGGCATCCCCGCGTGACGGCTTCACCGGCTTGCGCCCTGACGCGGGCCAGGTCAACGCCCCAACGACAAGGCCAGAGCGCCCCAGCCGCAGCTCGCGGCACATGCTTGAGGCGTGGTGTGGAAGCTCCATCAGGCGAGGTCTGGCGGTGTGTCGGTGAACCGACCTTCGTGACACACAGGCAACGAATCGCCAGCGTCGAGGACGGCACGCTTTTGCACAACTTGCCGCAGCAAGCCGGGGCGTAGCCCCACAAGCCCCGCCCATTGCGGCGGGGCGCAGCCTTCCTCGCAAGCGAAGCGCGCAGCGCCGCAGGCGCGAAGGCGTGAGGGATTGAAGCCGAATGGCCGTGATTCGGCACGAAGCACGGGGCGCAGCCCGAAAGCCCGGCGGCGCACCGCGCCGACACGCCCAGGCCGTTCTATATTTTCAGGAAGGAATCCAAGAGAAGCTCATGACCCTCCAGCTACGACACGAAACGCCTGACGACATGGCCGCCATCGAGGCCGTCACGGTCGCCGCCTTCGCCGAAGCAGCGCACACCAGCCACACCGAACAATTCATCGTGTGCGCACTGCGCGCTGCCAACGAACTGACGCTTTCCATCGTGGCCGAAGAACACGGCCAGGTTGTCGGCCATGTGGCCCTGTCGCCCGTGACCATCACCGACGGCCACGGCCACCAAGCCGCAGGCTGGTACGGCCTGGGGCCGATCTCCGTCCTGCCGCAAAGGCAGGGGCACGGCATCGGCTCGCGCCTGATGGAACAGGCGCTGTCTGAACTGCGGGCCATGCAGGCCGCTGGTTGCGTGCTGCTGGGCGATCCCGCGTACTACGGGCGCTTTGGCTTTCAGGCCCATGCGGGCCTGCAACTGCCGGGCGTGCCGCCCGGCTACTTCATGGCGCTGGCCCTGCATGGGCCAGTGCCCGAAGGCATCGCGCGCTACAGCGATGCTTTCAACGCCGCCGCCTGAGCCAGTGCGAAGGCGGCGGCGTTCTGAATCGGCTGCTGGCCTTGAACACCGGGCGCGGCCACTGCCGCGCCCGGATTTTGCGTTTCACCGCGCCCAGGACGGAACGGCCTGGGCGCGGTGCTGAACGCGGTTATTCCTTTGTCTCGATGAGCCACCACACGGCACGCGGCAAGGCGCGGCCCGTGATGGGGTGAACGTCGGTGAGGTCGGCGTGGGCCATCCAGCCCGAGGGCGGGCGGTAGCCGCGCACGTCGCCATCGCCGTGCCAGCGGCGGGCGCGTACCGTGCCAGGGGCGTAGATCGCCGCCATGCGCGGGCGGTTGGTGGTGGTGCGGGTCATTGGGGGCTTCTCCTTGCAGCGAAGCGCCCCGGTCGAGGCCGGGGCGCTTGCCTTCGGCACGGGTCAAGCGGCCAGCGCCTCGGCGGGTTCATCCACCATTGCCTCGGCATCCTCCGGGGCGTCCTGCTCTGGGCCTGCTGCCTGCGTTGCATCCTGCGAGCCTGCGGCCTTGAAGATGGCAGGCATCCAGTCCGTGCCATCGGCCAGCCGCTCCGCTTCGCTGGCAATGTCGGCCTTCTTCAACTTCGCCAGCCGGGCGACGGATTCCGGGGCAAACGCGCCCACGGCATCCAGAATCACGGCCTTGGAAACGTGCTTGAAGTAGCCTTCTGCGGTCGGCTTCCACCATGCGGCCATGTCGAGGCCCACGGCCTGCGCCAGTTCCTCGCCGGGCTGGTGCGCCGTGGCGCGAGGCGTCACCACGTCCACCGTGGAAGCCACGCACACGGCCAGCAGCCGCACCAGTTCGTCTTGCGGCTTCGCCAGCAGCGCGGCGAACAGTTCAGCGCTGTCCTCCGGCAAGGCTTCGCCTGCCACCTGTTGCAGTTGGCGCAGCGCCACGGCGGCAGGCGATTCCGGCCAGTCCGGGGCCATACCTTCCAGCCGGTCTTGCACTTTGAGGCTCACGCCCAGCGGCAGATCGTGGCCATAGTGGCGTTCCTGCGAAACGGTCTGCACCATGCCATGCACCACAGCGGCCAGCGCAGCTTGCGGGTGCCGTGCGACTTCGATTTGCAGCGCGGCGGTGCGGTGCGCGCTCAGGCGCTGCGCCAGCCGGTCGGATATGGCGGCGGTCATGGGCTGCCTGTCGTCGTCTCCGTCCTCGCCTTCGTCGTCGTTCTCGGCTTCGCCTTCGCTGCCGAAACCTTGGCGCAGCCGTTCCAGCGTGCGCAGCGCCTTGGCCTCGGCCTCGCGCATCAGGCCACGATGAATGACGGCTTCGCCGTTGCGGTCGATGGTGACGATGGCACCGGCTGCGGCCTTCACGTTCGCGCCGTAGTCCTGCAAGCCATCTTCCAGCGCCTGCAACTGCTCGCCCACGGTTTCGCCTTCCTCCTGCAAGGCGTCGGCCTTGTCCTCGTCGTCGGCGTCCAGTGCGGCATCGACGGCTTCGGCCAGTTCGTGCATCTTGGTTTGCAGCTTCTCGATGCGGGCGGCTTCGCGCTTGTTCGGCTCGCGCCATTCCCTCGGCGCACGCTGGAAGGCGTGCAGGTCGGCATGGGTCACGCCCGGCGTGGCATCCACCCATGCCCAGCCTTCGGCCTTCACCTCGGCGGCGATGCCTGCCAGCTTGTCTTGTGCCAGCCGTTCCAGCAGCGCGGCATCGGTCAGATACACGCCCGCGTCACCTTCCGCGAACAAGTCGCGGCGGATGCCGCCGCCTGCGGCCTCGTAGGTGTCCAGTCCGACGAAGCGCACCAGCGGATGCCGGTAGGCGTCGATCTCGCGCTCGGTGAGGCGTTCGCGCAGGTTGGACGGGTGACGCTGCCACGTTGGCGCATCGTAGAACGCGCCTTCCTGCGCGGCGTGGTCGTCGGTGATGGCAAGGGCCATCAACTGGTCAAGGCTCACGGCATCGGCGCGATAGTCGGCCATCAATCGCGGCGAGACGTTCGCCAGCTTCAAGCGGCGCTGCACCACCAGCGGCGTGACGCTGAAATCCGCTGCAATGTCCTCGATGGGTCGGCCTTCGGCCACCAGCGCGGCGAATGCCTCGAACTGGTCTGCGGGGTGCATGGCTTCGCGCTGCACGTTCTCGGTGAGGCTGGCCGTGCGGGCGGTGCCATCGGCCACCAGCAAGCAAGGCACCTCCCATTCCTTGCTGATGCGGTGTTTCTTCGCCAGCAGCTTCAACGCGGCGAGGCGACGGCCACCGGCGACCACTTCGTAATGCTCGCCATCGGCGGATGCAATGACGATCAGGTTTTGCAGCAGACCCACGCGCTGGATGGATGCGGCCAGTTCGGGGATGGACATGCGCGGGGTCTTGCGCACGTTGCGGCCCGTGGGGCGCAGCACCAGCCGCGACAGCGGAACCAGAATCAGGTTCTTGGTCGGGTCGGCAGCTTCCAGCGCGGGGGCTTGGATGGCGCGGGCTTCGGTTTGGGTGATGGCGTTCATGGTGATAACTCCTTGCGGTTAGGAAATGCAGCAGCGAAGAAAGCGGCAAGGGCTGCTGCCTGCCCCTGCCGCGTGGGGATTCAGGCTTTCAACTGGCGCAGGCCATCGGCCAGCATCCAGAGGGCACGGTTCAGGCGCACATCGGAATCAATCCCCTGCACCGGGCGGGTCTGCTGGCGGCGTCCGTTGGCGTTGCGGCCATGCAATCCGCCTTTGGTCAGGTTTTCTTGGGTGCGGTTGAACACGCTCCACAAGTCCGGGCGGCGGTCGTCGAACCGGCGCGGCATCAAGATTTGCGATTCGGTGATGGGCGCGGGCTTGTTGTCGGCGGGGTCGTACTTGAGGGCCAGCGCAGAACGGGCGAACACTTCGGCTTCGCCTTCATCCAGCGCGATCGCGCGCATGGCATCGCGGGATTCCTTCACGCGCTCGAAGCCGCTCAACACCTCGAAAGCGCCTTCGATGACGGAACCGGCCACGTCGCCTTTGTGGGGTACGCGCACGTCCGCCACGGTGTCGCCGCACACAAGGCCATTGCTGCAAACGAAGCGGAACATTCCGGCCAGCATCTGATAGCTGCTCGTGCCGTCGTGCGAGTTCAGCAGCACGATTTCGTTAGCCTCCGCGCCGTTGATCTGGCTGGCGTGGCGCAGGCGCAGCATGTGTTTGGTGTGTTCGCGCTTGCCTTCGTCACGCACGCGGGTTTGCGTCACCATGAAAGGCTGGAAGCCTTCTTTGCGAAGCTCGGTCAGTACGGCGGCGGTGGGGATATAGGCGTACCGCTGCGAACGGCTTTCGTGCGGGGCATCCGCGAAGATGGACGGGGCCACCCTGCGAATCTGGTCATCGGACAGCGGGTAATCGCTGCGCAGCGAGGGGGAACGGGAAGCGAAACGGGATGCGAGTTGCATGTCTTTCTCCTGAACAAAAAAGGCTGTTGAAGAAAACCGCACACCGGATTCCAAGATTCGGAGCCCAGCCTTTCGGCTGTTCGGTGCGGTCGGCACGAGGAACCCGGTTGGCCCTGTTGCCACCGTCTTTCCTGAGTTCATCGCCCGCGACGGTCAGGAGCGCGCGAACGGGTGCCGTCAAGGAGACAAGCGCAGGGTTGGTGCGGCCCGCAGGCGCAGCCGAGGACACGGCCCTGCGCGCCTTGACGGCACCAGGGCGCGGGCTACAGTCGCGGTGAAGGTGATGGAGTCAGGGGAGACGGCTGGACATGGCAACGGCCATCCCTGTGTGCCGAACCGCACGGCAAGCGAAGCGCGCAGGCCCGAAGCTGGAAGCCGGGCCGGAGGCGTCAGCCGAGCGGAGCGAGGGAACGATGGAAGCCCGTCAGGGGCGAGACGCCGCAGGCGGCTTGATGCGCTACGCGCACGACAGCGCGACCGGCCATCTCCCAGGTGGCCGGGGACGCCCAGGTTTCAGCGAGGAATGCTCAACAGAGCCACGCCGAACCGACGCCCAAGGGGCTGCGGATCAGTGATTACAGATGCCGTCTGATCGAGCCAGCAGAGCCACCTTGAGTCCCTTTTCCTACAACCATTACCCGGGAGCACGGAGAGCACAGCGAGCACAGGGAGCAACGGGAGGACACGGAGTACCGAGAAATCAAAACAAAGCATTGATTTGAAAGAGATTTTCTGAAAATTCCGTGCGGAATCATGCAATCTTATCGAGTCAAATAGGGCTATACAACTTATTTGACTGCTACTTGATGCCAAGAAACTCAAGCCAATCTGCGTGATGTACAGCGTATTCAATCATTGAAGTTGCGTGGATTCGAGCGTCCAATCGGTCTATCGAAATTACTCGAAGGACTGACATGGCAACGCAGAAGCAATCGCGGAACCGGCGGCTCAACATGGCCGAGCGCGCCAAGCAGCAGATGGACATCCAGTTCCCCGGCCACCCGGACGCACTGCTCTGGCATCGCAAGCTGAACGATGGCTACTCAACGATCCCCCGCACACTGCCGCTGGCGATGCAGGCCATCGACGCTCGATCCAAGGGCCAGCCTGCGGGGCACACGCTGTTGTGCCTGTGGATTCGCGCGCCTGACCACCCTTTTCTCACAATTGAGGCCCCGGCCACCTTTGCCGCGGAAACGGGCTTCGATGGTGAGCGTGCGGTCGATACCTGGCGCCGTCGTATGCGCACGCTGCGCGATCTCGGGTTCATCGAGGCGAAGAAGGGGCCTACCGGTGACTTCCACTACGTATTGCTGCTCAACCCCAACGTAGGCATCGAAAAGCTATGGCGTGCGGACAAAGTACAGACGGTTCTCTATGGACGCTTCCGGGATCGCTTGATCGACATCGGCGCGCAGAGCGACATCACAGACTATGACGACTACCTGGAGGATCGCAAGAAGGCCGAAGCGAAGGTCGCGACGAAAGCTCCGAAGGCTGCCAAGCGCCCTGCCGCTTCTGCGGACGCATCGACCAAGACGGCCAGTGCCTCCGCAACGCCCAAGCCAAAGACTCGTTCAAGGGTGAAGGAGGAACGATGATGCCCCGGATCAAAGACCCTCCAGAAGAAAACAGCCTGCTCGGCCGATGGGCTCGATGGACGGCTGCACCGTACTGCGAATTCAAGGACGACCGCGCCCGATTGCTTGCCTTGGTTGCGCGAGATGTACGCAAGGTGGCCATCGTGATCGTGCTCGCAATCACGGGCGAGGCGGTGCCGTGGCATGGATGGGCAGCCCTTTTTCTAGGATGAGTCCGACGCGTCGCCCAATGCTGCTGGCCAGTTGATCCGGCACAGCCTTGTCGGCAGTATTCAGGAGCGCCAAGCCTGCGCGGCGGGGATAGCCCGGGCTTTCCCCTGGAGGACGCGCGTGCGTACTTCGGATATTCGTGAACAGGCAGTCCACTTCTACCTGACCATCTGCAAATCTGTCATGTGTAAGGGGGGGGAAGGCGTGATCCGACCGATCCGAACCGGAAACCGATCCTCCCAGCCTCTCATTTCATCGCAATCCAGAGATGGCGAATATCGATATGTGAGAGTCCCCTGGCCCTGGTGTGTTGCGAGCGATACATGGTGAGGCCGGCTTTTGCGGCAGCAGACTCATTGCGGATCAGGTCCTGCAACGACCAGCCTGCGTGCTCCGAGCCATCCAATTCAGTGATCCACGCATTCAAGCGGTCGAACCAGATCTGCGGTGTCTCAGCCTGGACGTAGGCAATGATGGCAGCACGGGAGTGCGCCGCCCCGTGATCCCCGGCCTTGAAACGCTGGATGCCACCCGTTGTCGCCTTGCGGTTTATCACGTACTCGCGCTCATCCCGATTCTTGTCCTTCGGCGTTGGCAACCGCTTGCACTCTGCGCATTTCAGTGATCGTGGACGCCTGTTTCAGTCTGATCGTGGACGGCGTTTCAGCGTGATCGTGGACGCGCCGGGGTGCGCGCAAGCGATGGG
>NZ_JBYCKI010000031.1:0-12221 GCF_057473305.1 Thiomonas sp. TH-17 | reverse complement strand
TCGTCGACTACGTCAAGAAGGTCGGCACGCTGAACAAGCTGCCCGTGAGCGATTACTCGACGCAGAACTTCTACGACAAGACCGGCGCGCTTCAGCAATAAGCGAGTCGCACCCATCCCATCAAACCACTGATTCTCTGGAGTCATTCATGAATCACCCCGCATTTTTTCTCACCAGTCGCCGCGCAGCGCTTGTCGCCTTCGGCAGCGTCTCGCTGGCGCTTGCCGCCTGCGGAGGCGGCAGTAGTACCGCATCCGTCACACCGACCCCAGACACCGCCGAGGCGGCAACGCCAGCGGCGGGTGTAAAGCTCAGCCTGGCCATGGTCGAGACGACCGATCTGCATACCAATGTGCTGAGCTACGACTATTACACGACCAAGGACACCGACACCCTCGGTCTCGACCGCGCCGCTACGCTGATTCAGGCCATCCGCAAGGACAACCCCAACACGCTGCTGTTCGACAACGGCGACACCATTCAGGGCACGGCGCTGGCCGACTACCAGGCCACCGTGGAGCGCGTCTCGTGCGACCAGACCCTGGCCATCTTCAAGGCCATGAACTACCTGAAGTACGACGCCATGTCGGTGGGAAACCACGAGTTCAACTACGGTCTCGACTTTCTGAGCCAGGTCACGCACAACGCCAACTGGAACTCGCAGTACGCCAACTGCAAAGGGCCCGACTTCCCGCTGGTCACCGCCAACGTGTACAAGAGCGCAGATAAACAGGGGCTGTACGCCCCCTATACCCTGCTCGACCGCCAATTCACCGCCAGCGACGGCAAGGCTTATACGGTGAAGATCGGGGTCATCGGCTTCACGCCGCCGCCGATCATGCAGTGGGACAAACGCTGGCTCGAAGGCAATGTCTACACCGAAGGCGTGAAGGAAATGGCCGTCAAGTACGTGCCTGAAATGCGCAGCAAGGGCGCAGATGTGGTGGTCGCCCTGGTGCACGGCGGCATTTCCACCGCGCCTTACAGCCCCACGATGGAAAACGCCGCCTATTACGTGGCCGACGTACCCGGCATCGACGCGATGTTCATGGGCCACTCGCACAGCTACTTCCCCGACGGCAAGAACTACGCCAACATCACGGGCGTCGACAACGTCAAAGGCACCATCAAAGGCGTGCCCGCCATCATGGGCGGCTTCTGGGGCAACAGCGTGGGTCTGATGAAAATGGACCTTAGCTGGGACGGCAAGCAGTGGAAGGTCGCCAGCGCGACTTCCAGTCTGCAATCCATCAACGCCAAAGACGCCAGCGGCGCAGCGGTCATCATTCCGGCCGATCCTGCGATCAAGGCATTGATTCAGGCCGAGCAGGATGCAACGGTCAAATACGTCAACACGCCCATCGGTAGCACGCAGTACCGCATCGCCAGTCAGTTCACGCAGGTGGGCGATGTCAGCGTGGTGCAACTGATCAACGATGCCCAGATTGCTGCCTACAAGTCGTACGCCGATGCCAATTTGCCGCAATTTGCTAGCTTGCCCGTGTTGTCGGCGGCGGCGCCGTTCAAGATGAATTTCCGCGCTACCGGCTATACCGACATTCCTGTCGGCGGTGTGGCCATCAAAAACATGGCCGATCTCTACATCTACCCCAACACGCTGCAGGTGGTGAAGGTCACCGGGGCGGATGTGAAGCTCTGGCTCGAAAAGTCGGCGCAATACTTCAACACCATCGACCCCGCCAAAACCGCCGACCAGCAACTCATCAACCCGACGTTTGCCTCATACAACTTTGACGTCATTCAAGGCGCTGGGCTCACCTACCAGATCGACGTCACCCAACCTGTGGGCCAACGCATCGTCAACCTGCAAATGAACGGCGCGCCGCTCGACCCGGCAGCAGAAGTCATTGTCGTGACCAACAACTACCGTGCCAGCGGCCTGGGCAAATTCATCGGCAAGACCTTCCCGGATTCGAGCTATGTCATCTACGAATCGCCCGATGAAAACCGCGAGGCCATCATCGCCTACGTCAAGGCCCAGCAGACCCTGACCCGCGCGGCGAATGCCAGTAACCGCAACTGGAGCTTCGTCAAAACGACCGCTGCCGGCAAGGTTCTGTTTGAATCGAGCCCGAACGCCCTGCAGCTCGCCACTGACGACGGAATCACCAACGTCACGCTCGACTCCACCAAGCCGGACGGCAGCGCCAGCGTTTACCAGGTTCACCTCGACCGGTAAGCTGAATCTACAAAGCAAAACGGCGTGCTGTTGCACGCCGTTTTGCAATCTCACCGCCTGAAAGACCGTTTATTTCGGGCAGGTGGCCGTGCTGCCCGGCACTTTGCCGACCAGCAGCAGGAAGGACGAGAACGGGTCCATGGCGCGCATGGCCACCATCTTTGGCCCCTGGAATTCGAGGCGACCGAACATCATGGCCTTCATCGGGCCATATTCGCCCTTGCCCATTTCTTCCCACTGCTTGGTGTTGGCGTGCATCAGGAAGTCAACGTCGAAGTTGGGCTTGAGGGTGGGCGCGCCGCCGGAGACGCACATGGCCTTGTCGTTCTGTAGTTGCAGCTTGAGTTCAACCACGGTGTCTTTGCCGCAATCGGTGCGGTACATCTCCACCAGTTTGTAGCCGCGGCCCTTGTCGTCATGCATGAACTCGCCCTTCAAGCCGTTGGTCAGCTCGGGCGTGTTGTTCCAGGCGGTGCAGGCTTCGCTGGCCCATTGGGGCGACATCAGCACCGGGGTGTCGGCCCAGGCTGTGGCCGCCACGGAGGACAGGGCCAGACCGGCTGCCAGACCGAGGGCTTGCAGTGAACGGCGGGGGTTGAACAGTGTTTTCATGTGGTGTTGTCTCCAAGAGGGTTTGAAACGCTCGCGCAGGGGATGGTGATGGAGCCCTGCCGTGGCGCGACGACACGGCGACAGGCTGGATTTCAGGCGGAAGGGTCAGTCAGGCAACAGCTCCTGCGCGCGCTGAGCGAAGGCGTGCGCTTGTTTCTCGTCGATGAACAGACGGATGAATTTGACGCAGGCCTGCACGGCGGCGGCGCGGCCTTCCGGGGTATCTGGGTGTTGCTCGATTTTCTGCACCAGCCGAGGGGCCTGGGCGCCAAACTGTTCTTCGACGAGGGCGATGAGCAGGGCGTGGGGTGTCTGCTGCGGCGCGTCCGCGGCAAACAAGGAGGCGGGAGCGCCCGAGGCAGATACGGCGACGTTGCGCACCAGATAGCCCTCTTCGAGCAAGCCGCGCAGCGCTAGAAGGCAGCGCTCGGGGTCGGCGCCCGCTTTGAGCAACTCGACCACCCGCCGATTGCCATCCGCCATGATGAGCAGATTGCGCTGCCCAGGCGCCAGATGGTTGGCGCGCGTGGCCAACTCGTCTCGACCCTTCGGGGTTTTCTCAAGAATCCAGTTCAATGGCAAATCTGCAGACATCCACTCCGGGTGGGCGTTTGTGCGCCGCACCTGCCTCCTTTATTTGTCGCGCCTGAGAAGACTCGGTCGTGCGCGGTAGTGCAGGGAGTATGCCGATTTGTCGCCCGACTGACACCGGGATGAACCCGCAGAAAAAAGGCCCGCACGCGGCGGGCCAGGTTGAAACGTCTGCGGGATGCTCAGAGGGGGTGAATGAATCCGGCGTGGCCGAGCAGCGCGCCCAAACGCCACCGATCAAGGCGCAAAGCACAGCCGTGCCCGACGGCACGGCGAGCATTTGCAACGCAGAGCGGAGGTGTTTTGGCGCGAGGAGCGGACATGGCGGATTTGTTCACACCCTCTCAGACTTTGACGGTCTGCGGCAAGCCGGTGATGTAGCCCACGGCGGCGCCAAAGCCGTTTTCGTAGTTCTTGTCGATCAGCGGCTCCAGGGTCTGGAACACCTTGGCGTGCAGGCCGGTAGTGTTGGTCACGCCGTTGCTGGTGACGGTTTTGACCTCCCAATCGCCCGCATGCTGGAAGTTGCTCATCACGTACATCCAGCCGTTCACGTCGTCCACGCCTTGCAGGCCGGTGCATTCCGCCCCCGCCGGGGTGGACAGGATGCGCGAAAGTTGCTGGGTATCGACGTTGTAGGCCCAGAGGAAGTTGTTGACGTGCAGGCCGCTGTCTTCGCCGATGAACAGGGTGCGCAGTTTTTCCGCGAACTTGATGTTGTCGGGGTTGGCGATTTTGTTCGGGTTGGCGAGGTTGCCCAAGGCATCGGGCGTGGCGAGGTCTTCACCGATCAGCGCAGCAGGCGCGGCCATGTCCACCGGCACCCAGTCGCTGTTCATCGCGGCACCGCTGGTGTCCACTTGCCCTGCCTTGAGGTTGAGGGCGTACACCGCGCCAGCCTTCGGCCCGGCGACTTTGAAGCCGGGAATCGAGCCATCGACCATCGACGACTGGATGTAGGACATCGCCGAGTAGGCGATCTTGTCCTTGGCGTTGACGGTCGTACCTTCCATTTTGGTGAAGGCCATGGTGCCGCCCTTGAGCCCGGCGTAGCGGTGGGTTTCGAGGAACGCGGCGGCCTTCTCCTGACCGGGGACGAGCTTGATCCAGTTTTTCTTGCCGCCCAGCCAGACCTGGGTGTAGCTCGCATCGGAAGGATCGGCGGTCTTGACGTCCATGATGTTGGACGTTCCAGGTGTGGCTGCGGTGGCGGTAGCCTGCGCCAGGGCCAGCACCTCGTCGCTGGTGGCATGGCCGAGGTTGATCCACTTCAGGGTGAAGGCGCCGGTGCCTTGCCCCGACGGACTGGTCTGTGTGGCTTGGGCGACGTAGAGCGTGCCGGCCGACAGATCGGCTGCCTTGTCGGCGATGAACAGGAACAGGCCGCCGTTGGTGGCGTCGTCGCCCATCAGCGCGGTGCGCTGGTCGGGCATGACCTGGATGAGTTCATGCGAAATGCGGCCCAGGCAGTAATGCTTTTTCACCGTGCCGGTGCCGTCGGCGTTGACGGTGATTTCGGGCAAATGGCCGTAGAGGTAGGGATTGGCCTTGACCGGATCGCTCACCGCAGCGGCATCTCCGTAGAGATTGGTGATGAAGGCCTGGAAGCCGGTGTTTTTGGCAATGGCGGCGGCGTCAGGCTCGTACTCTTCACTGCTGAGATGCGTGCCCCAGGGGGACAGGCTGGCGCCGCAGGTGATCCACAGGCCATTGGCCGGGGCCGTTGGCACGTTGTAATACTTCACCAGACTGAGTTTGCCGGTGGCAGGGTCTTGGTCGAGCGTGAGCACGGCAATGGGCGACGGCAGTTTGCCGTAGGCCGAGGCGCCCGCCTGATCCAGGCTGGTGTACTCGAACTGCACCACGGCGAACACGGTATTGCCCTTCACACCGGCCACCTTGGCGTTCGGCACGGTGAGCAGGGAGGTTCCGTCGGGGGCGTCGGAGAAAAACTGGCGTGCCGACGCTGGCACGGAGTTGTCCATGATCGGGTTGCCGTTGATGTCGAAGTAGCTGCCGGCAATCAGGGTGCCCCCGTTGCCGTTGGGCACGGCTTGGCCGGTGATGAAGAACGGTTGATAACCGAGCTGGTAAGTCTGGCTACTGCCGTCGCTGTAGGCCACTTTGAGCGCAGAGGCGACGTTGGTGGTTGCCATGCTGGCAGGGTCGCTGATCGTGGGCGCAGCCATGGCGGTGAATGCGGCGGCCGTTGGGGTGGCGCTGGCTGCGGTAGCCGTAGTCGATCCGCCTCCACAGGCTGCGAGCAGGGCAGAACCGCCAAGACCGGCGCTCAGCGGCAGCAAGGGAGCGCCACCGAACAGCTTCAGGGCCTGGCGTCGTGAAGGATTGGCTGGGGATTGGGACATCGTGAACTCCATCAGGGAACGGCCGCAGACAAGATGGTTACGGCGCAACACCAAAAGTTACAGATCAAATGTGACAAGATGTTGAATCGTCCGTCGCGCCCTGCGCTTGAGCCCGACGGAAAGCGCCGGCGTGCGAACATGTCGGAATTGCTCCGCCTGCCGCCCACGACGATGTTGAAATTCCCGCAAGCCTCCTTCCCTCCCGAGAACATGGGCCGCCGACGCTGCCTGCACGCTGGCGCCGGACTGGCTTTGGGCGCGCTGCTGTCCCCTGCCGCCCTGGCGCAGAGCGCTGACGCATCCGCGCCGATTCCCGGCGCGAGCAGCACGCCTCCGGCCGCACCGGCGTCCTCCGCGCAACTGGGCGACTGGAATGCCCCTGCCGTGCAAGCGCTGATTGGGCGCATCGTCGAGCGCAACGGCCTGCCCGAAGCGCTGGTGGCGCGGCTGATCGGCCGGGCGCAGTACAGCGCGACGGTGGCCCGGCTCATTCTGCCGGGGCCGCCGGGCAAGAAAAACTGGCGGGTGTACCGCAGCCGGTTTCTCGACAGCCTGCGCATCGGCGCGGGCAGCGACTTCATGCAGGAATTCGGCGTGTGGTTCCAGCGGGCGCAGGAGCGCTACGGCGTGCCGCCGCACATCGTCGCGGGCATCCTCGGGGTGGAGACAATTTATGGCCGCAATATGGGCAACTTCCGCGTGGTCGATGCGCTATCAACCCTGGCGCTGCGTTACCCAGCGCAGGCGCCGCGTGACCGCAGCGCTTACTTCGGCGTGCAGCTCGGTGATTTTTTCCAGTGGTGCGCACAAGACGCACGCAACCCGCTGCAGGTGCGCGGCTCGTATGCCGGCGCCATCGGCATGCCGCAATTCATGCCCGAGAGCATCCTGCGCTATGCGGTGGATTTCGATCAGGGCGGCGGCATCGATCTGATCTCCGACCCCGCAGACGCCATCGGCTCGGTGGCCAGCTATCTGGCGGCCAAGGGCTGGGCGCGCGGCCAGCCTGCGCACTTCCCCTTGCAACTGCCGCCCGATCTGTCGCAAGCCAGTCTCGACACCTTGCTTGGGCTGGACATCACGCCGACCTTCACCGCCGACCAGCTCGTAGCGATGGGGCTGCCACTGCTGCCGCAAGCCCGCGCCTATGCGGGCAAGCTGGCCGTGGTGCAACTGCCCAATGCCGGAGCAGCGCCCGACTATGTGCTGGGCACGGACAATTTTTACGTCATCACCCGCTACAACCAGTCGGCGTTTTACGCGCTGGCGGTCATCGAGCTGGGTGAAGTGGTGGCTGCGGCGGCGGCAGCTCAATCTTGAGGCGTGGCGCTGAGCTGGCGGATACCCGCAAGCACGATGGTGCTGAGCTCGGCCACATCCTGACCAAAACGGCGCGCGGCGTTCAACTCGCCCAGATCAAGCGCGGCCTTGGCCTGGCGCGCGAGTTCATGGATTTCGGCATGCTGTTCGAGCAGCAGCGCGTAGCGCGGGTCGCGGCCGTAATACAGCCGCCCCTGACCGTTGAGCCACAAACCGAGGTGGCACTGGTTTTCCGCCGCCACGTCGAGCACATGATCGGGAAACGGCACCTCGCCGCGCACCGCCTGCTGCAACCGCTCCACCCGGCGTAGCTGCGCCACCTCGACTTCGTGCGGAAACTCGGTGGCGCGCAGATTGGCCGTGGGCCGCACCCAGGTCTGCACCCAGGTGGCCACGGCGTCGGCGGGCAGCGGGCGGGCGATGGCATAGCCCTGCGCCAGGGTGCAGTTCATCGCCGCCAGCACCGAGAGATGCTCCAGCGTTTCGGCGCCCTCGCCAATGACTTCCAGCCCGAGCAGATTGGCGGCGGTGACCACGGCGGAGACGATGGCGAAATCTTTCGGGTCGTTGACCATGTCGCGCACGAAGGACTGGTCGATCTTGATCGACTGCGCAGGCAACTGCTGTAAATAGGTGAGCGAGGCCGAGCCGGTGCCGAAGTCGTCGAGCGCAACGCTCAGACCGAGATCCTGGCAGCTTTGCAAAACCTGCCGGGCCTGCTCCAGATTGCGCAGCGGCGCCGACTCGGTGACCTCGAGCATCAGCCCGCTCGCGGGAAAACCGGGATGGTTGTGCAGCGCCTGGTGCAGATCCTCCAGAAACTCGGGCGCCAGCAGATGCTCGGCGCTGATGTTGACGGCGATATGCAGCTCCAAGCCCTCGGCACGCCACTGCACGCCCTGGGTCAGCGCCTGGTCGAGCACGAAGCGGCCGATGGCGCGCGCCAGTCGCCCGTGATCGAGCACGCTGGCAAAGTCGGCCGCCAGCATCTGCCCGCCCTGCTCGGTCTGCAGGCGGAGCAAGGCTTCGACGCCCACCACCGCGGGCCGCGCCGGGTCGCCGCCAATGGCCACGATGGGCTGGTAATTGAGCGACAGCCGCCCTTGCTGCAAGGCGGCCTCCACGCTTTCGAGCAAATTTTTCTGGCGCTGCGCCTCGCGCTCGAAATCGGATTTGAAACGCAGATAGCGGTCTCGCCCGGCGGCCTTGGCGGCATAGAGCGCCAGATCGGCGCGGCGCAACAAGGTTTCGGCATCGCCGCCGTCTTGCGGATACAGCGCGCAGCCCAGACTCACCGAAATCGACGCCTGCCGACCCACGCCCAGATCAAAAGGCTGGCGCAGCGCCGAGAGGATGCGCTGCGCCGCCGCTTCGGCCGCAGTCTCGCCGCTGCCATGGCCTTCAGTCAGCAGCACGGCGAACTCATCTCCGCCCATGCGGGCCATGACTTCACCTTCGCGCAGGATGGACTGCAGGCGCTGCGCGGTTTCGCGCAACAAGGCGTCGCCAGCCGAGTGCCCATAGGCATCGTTGACCTGTTTGAAGCCATCGAGATCGAGCAGGAGCAGGCCGAATTCGCCCTGACGGCTCCAAGCTGTTTCAAGCGCCACCTGAAGCCGCTCGCGCAATAGTGTGCGGTTGCCGACCGCCGTGAGCGGATCGGTGATAGCCAGGGTGCGCAGCCGCTGCTGCTGAACCTGCGCCAGCGCCTGTTCGCGGCCGATCTGACCCAAGGCGTAGCGATACAACACGGTGAGCAACAGCAACAGCAGCAACAGCCCGACCATCGGCGGCCAGATGGTGTGCAGGTATTGCGTCCACAGCAGACTGCTCGGCACCGAGACCGCCACCGCCAGATCGGGATAGCCCGGCAGCCGCTGCCAGCTGCCGATGCGCATCGAGCCGTCCGCCACGACCCAACCGTCGTAATGCGCACTTCGGGTCGCCGGCTGATCGGTCAAAGACCGGACGAACACCCCGAGCTGCGGCTTGGAAAAAAAAGACGCGTCTTTGGGCGCTGGCCAGCGGGCGAGCACATAGCCATCGTCGCGCGCCAGCACGGCGGCAATGCCGCTGTAAGGAAGCGCCGTGTTCGCCAGGGTTTGTTGCAGAAAAGTCTGGGTGCTGACCGCGGCAATGACGTAGAACGCTGGATGCGTCTGTCCTGCGGGAATCTCGCGCACCAGCGGGATCACCCATTTACCCACCAGCGGCCCGATCAGGGGCCGGCCGATGATGAGCTTGTTTTTTTGCGGCTGGGCGCGCAGGCGCGCCAGCGCATGCAGCAGATCGGGATAGTGCTGCAGATCGGGGAGTTTGTCCGAGCGCAGCGAGCTGCCCAGCAGACGGCCGTCGGCCGACACAATGTTGATGGACAGCGAACCCGGCAGCAGCGCCTGCCTGCGCTCGAGCAGAATCTGCAGCACTTCGGGGTGTTGCAGCAGATCGGCCTTGTCTTGAAGGTCGGAGCCGGTGGCTTCGAGCACCGACGAAAAGCCCTGGAAGTAAGACTGCGTGGCGCTCACCAGAAAACTGGAGCTGGTGTCGAGCGAGCCGTAGAGAATCTCGCGCTGCCCCCGCCAGGAGGTGACCGCATAGACCAGCGCGAGCACGACGAAAGTGATGAACAGCGTCCAGTAGGTGCGGCGAATCCAGTGCTGCACGATGGGCGTCGGCGCCAGTTGCGGCGTCTGACCCGAGGCAAACAGGGGTAGTTCGGTCTGCCGCTCCATCCCGAAAGTCTGGGTATCGGGTGAGGCGCCGTTGACGTTCGGCTCAGAAGTCATTCAATCGGGGTAGTGGACATGGTCGGGGCGGTTTCAACCCGGATTTTCCGTTAGGGCACGGGATGATGGCGAGGCGGGTTGGGGAGGGATTTGACCCTGCGCGACAAGCCCATAGCCGTCGCTATGGGCGCGAAGCGCGGGGGCGAAGACGCCCCAAACCGCCCGCCAGCGCCCGTGCAGGGGCAAAGCCCCGCCTAATGGAAAATCCGGGTTCAAGCTTGGTGCACTTTACCCTGCGCTGACAAACCACCACAACGCCCCATTCCCGGACATCGGCAGAGAGCCGCGGATTGTGTGAAAGACTTCACAATTCCTGCTCCAGCGGCACGGGCTGCTGGCGCGCGTTGAGCGCGACGTGAATCCCGGCGAAGATCAGCAAGGCCGCCCACAAGTGATACCAGTGGATGGTTTCATTGAGAAACAACCAGCTCAGCAGCGCGGCGAACAGAGGCGCCAGATTGCCGAAGTACGCCGGAATCTGCGCCCCGACCTTGCCCACCGCGCTGCCCCAGCACCAGTAAGCCAGCAGCGAAGGCAACACCGCCACATAGGCCAGCGCCAGCCAGACCGGGCCGCCCCAATGAGTCGTCTCACCGCCAATCCAGCGTTCGGCCAGCATGAAGGGCAGGATGGACAGCACGCCCCAGATCATCTGCGCGGCCAGCGAGGTCATCGGCGCCAGGCCAATAGGCCGCTGCCGCAGTTCCCAGGTGTAGATGGCCCACAGAAACACGGCCACGAGCATGATGAGATCGCCTGGCGCGAAGTGCAGAGCCGTAAGGTGCGCCAGATCGCCCTTGGCCACGACCAGCGCCACCCCGGCAATCGACAGCAAGGCGCCGATCCATTGCGCCCGCCCCACGGGCTGTTTGTAGAACGCCCCGCCGATGAGCAGGATGAACACGGGCGCGCTCGAAGTAATGAGCGAGACGTTGAGCGGCGTGGTGGTCTCCAGCGCCACGTATTGCAGCGAGTTATAGCTGCCCACCCCCAGAATGCCCATGACGGCGAGCGACTTCCACTTACTGCGCAGCACCGCCCGGTTGCGCCACAAATCGGGCCCGACGATGAGCAAGGCCAGCAGCAGAGCAAAAAGCCAGCGGTAAAAGCTCAGCGCCAGCGGGGGAATCTGCCCCACCATCAGCCGCCCCACTACGGCATTGCCGGCCCAGAACAGAGGCGGCAGGGTCAGCAGAAGAACGGTGCTTGGGTCTAGAAAGGAGTGGCTTTTGGATGGCATGGATGCATTATTTCAGTGCACCCGTAAACCTGCTCAACAAAGCGCATGCCGCAATGGGGCCGAGTGGCTGTCAGCCAGCGATCAGTCGTAGACCTCGGCCTGCGCCAGCCGCGGCGCCGCCGCATCCTTGGCTGCCAGATTCGGCTGGCCACCCGGCAGGTTCAAGCCCTCCAGCCGCCAGTCGATGGCCAGTTCCGGGTCGTTCCAGTTCACCGAGCGTTCATGCTCCGCGAACCAGTAGTCAGTGGTCTTGTAGAGGAAGTCCGCGCTCTCGCTGAGCACCACAAAGCCATGGCCGAAGCCCGGCGGCACCCAGAGCTGGCGTTTGTTCTCGGCCGAGAGTTCCACGCCCACCCACTGGCCAAAGCGCGGCGAGCTTCGGCGCAGATCGACCGCCACATCCCAGACCGTGCCCGTGACCGCCCGCACCAGCTTGCCCTGCGGCTTGACGAGCTGGTAGTGCAGGCCGCGCAGCACGCCCTGGGCGGACCGGGAATGGTTATCCTGCACGAACTCGACATCCAGCCCGGTGTCCAACGCGAAGATCTTGCGGTTGTAGCTTTCGAAGAAGAAGCCGCGGTCGTCGCCGAAGACCTTGGGTTCCAGAATGAGCACTTCGGGCAAGGCGGTGGGAATGACCTTCATGCCTTCTCCTCGGCCAGCAGGCGCAGCAGGTACTGGCCGTAGCCGTTCTTTTTCATGGGTGCGGCGAGTTGTTCAAGTTGGCTGGCGTCAATCCAGCTAGCGCGGAAAGCAATCTCCTCGGGGCAGGCCACCTTCAGGCCCTGGCGTTTCTCGATGGTGGCGATGAACTGCCCGGCTTCGAGCAGGCTGTCGTGGGTGCCGGTGTCCAGCCAGGCGTAGCCGCGGCCGAGGGTCTGCACCTGCAGCGTGCCCTGCTCCAGATAGACGCGGTTGACGTCGGTGATCTCCAGTTCGCCGCGCGGCGAGGGTTTGAGGCTGGCGGCGATGTCGCACACCTGGTTGTCGTAGAAGTACAGGCCGGTGACGGCGTAGCTGCTCTTCGGTTGGGCGGGCTTTTCTTCGATGCTGATGGCGCGGCCGGTCGTGTCGAACTCGACCACGCCGTAGCGTTCGGGGTCGTG